>NZ_JBHFKT010000020.1:0-103679 GCF_042879335.1 Photorhabdus sp. RM96S
ATAACGTTCGGGTAAATCCCGCCAGGGGGCACCGGAACAGAGTACCCAAAACATGCCGTTGATAACCCGGCGGTGTTCAACATAAGGATGTCCCGGCCGTTGAGAATGTTCGAGGGGCAATAAGGGGAGCAGTAACTCCCATGCTTCATCAGGAAGGTCGTAACGAGCCATAACAGGTTTTTTCCGAAAATCAGAACCAGGGGATTATTCTATCTCAGTCTATTGCGGGACACAGCCTAGTACTACAGCCGTACTTACTTTTTTCAACAGAAAAGACACCCATAGAAAATCTTAATTCATGCGGTTTCTCAGAGTTGTGAGCATCAAGGAAAATGCAACTTTCTGATATCTACGGCTGTAGTACTAGCGCTTAGCGTGCCAGCCCACTTGCGGTGATTTTTGCCCACAGCGCAGTGAACTTAGATATATAGGAGAAGTAGGAGAAGGAGAGATAAGCAAACTATTATTTTCGCCACATGAATATTAGTATTATTTATTTAACCTGAGTTCTGGTTAAGCCGTTACTAACCTATCCATTTCTGAGCAGGAAATCTTCAGTGACGGTTTGTTCTCTTTGAGACAATAGCGATGAGTCCCCCCAACACATTCAACATTAATCCCTGCACACTACGGTGTCGTGAATGTTCTATCTGAGAAATATTCTTTAATTGATCATTGATGGTTTCTATGATGAAACGCTTTGATAACATCATCTTATCCCACACCGAGAGCGCTTTTGCCTTCATGTTACTGCGCGTATCAGTGATGAATGTCACACCTGTTGCGTTTAAATCATCAAACAATAACTGCAAAGGGGTCCTAAAACCGATGAGACGACGCCCAGAAAGCGGGTATAACTCAGCAGGGTGGGAAAGTCTTGTTGGTGATATCGTCGGACTAATCCAAAGTAAAAATTTTTAAAATCCCGATAATGTGACATATGAAAAGCAATCACGATGGTCATAATCTCGCTGGCACTCATGTGGCGTTGGCGATGTCCATCCTCGATACACTGTTGTTCCCAGAGTGGAATGAAAACACGGCAAAAGTCATCGACATCACAAAAAAGTTCAACTAATTTATCCATGCCCGTTCCTTATCAGCTCTCTTTTTTCTTGGTCGAAAATTCTGATCTTGGAACAGGCGTTTAGTTCCATTTTTTATCCAGAGTTCAGGTTAATTATGAATAGTCTTAATAATTTGAGTCATCACATGCAAACAAAAGACATTAGTAATCATATGGTTGTAAGTTATAAACCAGAGATAGACGGGCTGCGAGCTATCGCAGTTGTCATGGTGCTAGTTTTTCACGCTTTTCCCTCCTACTTACCGGGTGGTTTTGTAGGTGTAGATATATTTTTCGTCATTTCTGGTTATTTAATAACCGCCATCCTCCAGAGGGAGTTGGAGGAGAATAAATACTCAATAAAAGAATTTTATAGAAGACGCATTGATAGATTATTTCCAGCCCTACTATTAATGCTTTTCTTTGTTTATATATTTGGATGGTTTGCACTGTTTACTGATGAATATATGCAGCTTGGCAAACAAATAGCTGGGGGTGCAGGATTCATTGCAAATATAGTATTATACAGCGAGACTGGTTATTTTGATACATATTCAAGCACAAAGCCTCTTCTTCATTTATGGTCTCTTGGTATTGAAGAGCAGTTTTATCTAATTTTCCCTTTAATACTTTTATTCGTTTATAAAAGAAGGTTAAATCCATTTCTTTTTCTGGCGATCATAACTATAATTTCATTCTCATTGAATATATATTTAATAAATGAAAACGTAGAAAAAGTATTCTATCTCCCTCAGTATAGGCACTGGGAGTTATTGTGTGGTTCATTATTGGCTGTTGTTACACAAAAAGATAATGCCTTATCTCAAGGAAAGCTTTTATCAAACACATTATCTATCATTGGAATGGCTCTTATCATTTCAAGTGCTATTTTATTTACTCCTGCAATGCAGTTCCCTGGCTGGTATGCTGCTGCACCGGTGTTTGGTACTATTTTTGTAATAGCGGCCGGGCGAGGTGCAATCTTGAATGGGGTCGTATTATCATGTAAGCCCGCTTTGTTTGTTGGGCTAATAAGTTACCCTCTTTATCTGTGGCACTGGCCATTATTATCTCTTGCAAATATAATTAATGGGCAAGTTCCTCCCCCATACATTAGAATTTTATTGCTAGTATCTGCATTTATTTTATCTGTATTTACATATTTATGCATAGAAAAACCGTTAAAGAGAATCAAATCTTGGCGCAAAAAAACAGTCCCAATGCTTATTTTTATGATTATCATTGGAATAACAGGGTATGTCACTTATGAAAAGAAAGGAATATATAATAGAGAGAATATCAATATCAGTAATGAAGTCAGTGCACAGTTAAATGGGGCGCTTTGGCAATACACTAACAATGACATATGTAAAACCAGATTCAACTTCCCAGAAGCGTCTGGATTTGGTTGGTGGTTTTGCATGCTAACAAGAAACGAAGATCCAGACGTTGTTCTGCTTGGAAATAGCTATGCAAACCATTTATATCCAGGAATAGCAGAGTCTAAGAAATTAAGAAATCTGAATGTCTTGTCTATTGGCGTGGATGACGTTACTGTATCGGTAGGTGAAAAAGAGAATACTATCTATAAAAAAGAATACAATTATATTAATGGGATTATTGAGCATACTACATCAATAAAATATGTTATTATTAGTGGGATAGATGCAAACTTCAGCAAAGAGTACATTGATAAACTCTCTCAGAGAATAAACCTGATAGAAAAAAGCGGCAAGAAGATCATTGTATTTGCTCCACATGTTAAATTAAACTTTAACATAAAAGCATGCTTCTCTCGCCCATTTAAAAAAGCAGATGAGGACTGTGAGACAGATTTAAAAGAAGTCACATCAATAAGACATAATTTCAATATGCTGATCAAGACATTACATAAAGATCACCCTAATGTTCTTTTCTTCGATCCGAACAGCCTAATATGTGACAATAAAGGATGTTCGTCGATTAGAAAAGGTCTGCCTATTTATAGAGACGACTTTAAGCATCTGTCGGCATTCGCAAGCAGAGAGTTGGGGGATATATTTGCAGACTGGGCAGCAAAAAATGCACCTGACTTAGTCAAATAAATAAAGTTAGCCTCTCGTAGAGGGGCTTATATGTGGTTTTCTTTGTTGCGAATAAAATCACATTCATTTCAGTGTCAGAATCAATTTTTTGATATTAAGTGGATTTACGGCAGTTAGGAATGAACCAGCAGAGACTCCTACGCATAGGAGTAATAGTTTTATAGAGATGGGTTCATCTACCAGCAAACAAGCAAAAATTACCGCCCAGATAGCATAGGTGATATTTAAACTCATAGCACGGATGGGTTGAAGCATGCTGATTGCTTTGTAGTAGAAGAGATACGATAGTGTGGCGACCAGAGAAGTGAAAAATAATAAGGAGTATAATTCTATATTTGAAAAAATATGTGTAATTCCAGGAAAAGAGTGAATGAATAATATGATCATGATTAAATAGCCCACTGAGGATGATAATTGCCTGATGAAATAAGCAATATCAGCAGGTATATCTTTGTTCATGCCGTAAGAGCTGATAACAACTTCGGAACTCCAGCCTAGTGCGCATATAAAAGCGAAGAGAAAGCCTATCCAGCCAGATATTGTTTGAGTTGATGCCGAATAGCCGAGTATCATGGTACATATAACGGCCAGTATTAGTCCCAATATGCCGATAAGGTGAATGCGATCTTTAAGTAGAAAAAAAGAAATGAGCGCGCCAATAGCCGGGTAGGTTGCTGAAATAGTGGCTGTGTAGCTAATGCCAATGTATTGAATAGCTAAGATATAACAAGACATGCCCATTGGGCCACCAAATATAGCCGCCAGTACAATTATGCCATTTTTCTTGTTTTTGGGGATAAGGCGTATCGCTCGGTATTTTCCTTTAACTATAAGATATATAAACATATATCCGCATGAGATCGTATCATTCAGGAAAGCGAGTATGATGGGAATGAAAAAGTAAGAGGAAAGAGTCGTGTTTTTTAATAATAATGCGAAAAGTACGCCGCTTAGCCCCCAGAAAACACCAGAGGATAATCCATAAGCGTTAGCTGTTACTTTACGGCTTGTGAACATAGCTATTTTGGTACTTTTTCATAAATTTATAGGCTCATATTAAAAGGCTAGCTTCATAATTTCCAGATGTTTAATCATTCTCCTTTGTTGAAGGAAGAAATGAAGGAAGTATAATGTATAGGGTATATCTAATAATGAGGTTTTTGTTGGCTTGTTATTTTAATTTTCGAATTATTTGATTTTTAATTGCTCGTGTGTTAAAAATTTCATAGGATTATTATTTGTCCAGAAGGCTAATGTCGGTAATATGATTTTCAGCCAGCTTCATGACATGAATGTATTTATAGATATTATTTTAAAAGATCGTAAATATAATCCTTAGGATGAAAATCAATAGGCGCATTGATAAGGATCTGCCTAATATGTTCAAAATCGTAATTTTCACAAGATGTTTTTAAGTCATTTAATAATGGGTTTAATTTATCCCAAGTCAGAAAAACTTCATTGGCAGTCATTATTCTTGGGTGATTGGTGCCAGAAACGTTATCACCAATTAGGAGTTCTTCGTAAAGTTTTTCACCAGGTCTTAATCCGGTAATTTTGATTTCGATATCACCATGAGGATTGGTTTCATCTTTCACGGTCAGGCCGGAAAGGTGGATCATTTTTCGGGCGAGATCATAAATTTTTACTGATTCTCCCATATCCAGAACAAAAACATCGCCATTATTGCCCAGTGCTCCTGCCTGGATGACTAATTGGGCGGCTTCTGGAATCGTCATGAAGTAACGGGTAATGTCTTTGTGAGTGAGGGTTATCGGTCCACCACTTTTTATCTGTTTCTCGAACAGGGGGACAACGGAACCGGATGAGCCAAGGACGTTGCCAAAGCGAACCATTGAGAATTTTGTGTAACTGTTCTCTTTAGCGAAAGCTTGTAGTATAAGCTCAGCAAATCTTTTTGTTGCCCCCATGGTATTTGTCGGGCGGACGGCTTTGTCGGTAGAGATTAATACAAATTTTTCAACTTTTTGATTAACTGCTGCTTTAGCGAGTGAGAGGGTACCAAAAATATTGTTATTAATGCCCTCTATGGTATTCATTTCTACCAGTGGAACATGTTTATATGCCGCAGCGTGGTATATGGTATTAATGTTAAATTTATTGATTATTCTGTTTATTTTGTCTGAATCTTTTATGTCACCTAGAATTGCAGTAATCGTTATATTAAAATCTTTATCTGAGTTTATCTTTTGTAACTCTTTTTCTATTGAATAAAGGCAATATTCGGTTAATTCAAATAAGACCAGTTGCGAAGGGGATTGAGTAATGATTTGCCTGCATAATTCTGAGCCAATTGAACCTCCGGCGCCAGTAATAAGCACATTTTTGTTTTTGATGTTTTTACTGAGTAAATTTTGTAATGGGTTAACCTGTTCTCTTCCAAGTAGATCGTTAATGGAAACGCGTTTCAGTGAGTTTATTTGCGCTTTTCCTTCAACCAGATCATTGAAGCTTGGGATGGTGAGGATTTCACAATGCTCTTTTTGTAGTTTCTCAAGTATTTTTTTTCTATCAGATATAGATGCACTGGGTATGGCTAATAATATTTTCTTTATATTATATTTTTCAACTAACAGTGTTATTCTCTCTGGAGAAAAGACATAAACCCCATGAATAGATAAATTGTGTAATTTAATGTTATCATCAACAAAAGCAATAGGGTTGAATTCTCTGTGCTCTCTTAATATGGGTAAGAGTTGCCGGCCAGATTCTCCTGCTCCGTATATGATAACAGGCGTGCCTTTATATTTTAATAAATTACGTAGTGTTCTATAGACAAATCTTGTACCGCAGAGTGAGATAACCAGAAAAGAGAAGTAGATAATTGGTACGGTTCTGGGTAAAAATGCTTGTTGGTATAAGGAAATTGCAGTCAATAGTAGAGTAGATAGAAATGAACCAAAAATGGCCCATTTCAATATACTCATGTTGACATATTTTAATATCGATCTGTAAAAGCCAATTCTTAGGAAAATAAATAGTGTGAAAGGTATGGTGAATATAATGGTTAACCAATGTTGTAAGCTGTAAATAGGTACTTCTCTATCAAGGCGTAGCCACATGCTTAGCCAGTATGAAATAATAATGATAAATATATCTACAATCAGAAGAACGATGGTTTTAATTAATCTATCTTGGTTGAAAAATATTCTCTTATTCATAATGGTTAATTACCTAAAAACTACTTTGTAGATTGTTTTGAAAATAATCTTCAGGTCATAGAAAAATGACTTTTTATCAATATATTCTAAATAGTACTTGGCTTTTATCGGCATAATAATATCGATATAAGCTTGATGAGGATCTTTATATTGGCTTAATATCTGGTTTTCATCGATCATTTCTATAGAAGCCAAATCTGTTATGCCGGGTTTTATCGATAATATTTTGTTTCTGATATCATCTGGATATTTGTCCATAAATTGTGGCACTTCAGGTCTTGGCCCGACTAAGCTCATTTTGCCTCGAACAACATCAATCAGTTGAGCTAATTCATCAATTTTATATTTGCGGATAAATTTTCCAGAGTTGGTAATACGGAGATCATTACCAATAGTGAGTTGTCCTTTTTGCTCTGATCCTGTGGTCATGCTCCTAAATTTGTGAATATAGAAATCGTGATTATATTGGCCTACCCGTTTTTGTCGGAAAAAAATAGGTCCTTTCGAATCCATTTTTATCCAGATAGCAATCGTTATTAAAATAGGGAATAATAGAATGAGCCCAATGAGAGAAGAGGTAAAATCAAAAAGCCTTTTTATAGCTAAATAATATGTCATCATTTATGCCAAGATCTCTTTAATTGTGTTGATAACGTAGATTTGGTCTTCTTTTGTCATTTTTGTATATAAAGGGATAGATACAATTCTTTTAAAATTTTCTTCTGCGACTGGGAAGTTGTTTTCATCAAGAGAGTAGGTGTTTTTCCAGATGGGTTGTTTATGCAGTGGGATAAAGTGGACAGAGCAGCCTATATTTTTTTCTGCCATTTTTATGATAAAGTCATCTCTGGATATTTTGACTTCATCATTTAATCTAATGGTATATAGATGCCAGGCGTGTTGGCTATTAGGCTCTTTAGGTTTAGTCGGTAAGATAATCGGCAGATCTTTTAATTCATTATCATAGAGTTTAGCCATTTCCTCTCTTTTCTTTTGAAAAGCGTCTATTTTCTGTAATTGATGGATACCGATGGATGCACAAATATCTGGCATGTTATATTTATAGCCCGGTTCAATAACTTCATAATACCAGGCGGGTATTTTAGATTGATATCTATCAAAAGCGTCTTTGCTAATGCCGTGGAGACGCATTATTTTTGTTCTTTTTATGATATCTGGATCTCTGGAGACTAACATGCCTCCTTCTGCTGTCGTCATGGTTTTATTCGCGTAGAAGCTGAATACGGTGACATCGGTGTCTAGCGTGCCAATTTTCTTTCCCTTGTATAAAGTCGGAAATGAATGGGCGGCATCTTCAATTATTCGTAGATTAAATTTTTTAGCTATTGCAATGATGGCATCCATATCACAGGATAAACCTGCGAAGTGTACTGGCATAATTGCTTTAGTTTTGGCGGTTATGGCTTTTTCTATTGCTATTGGGTCAATATTCAGGCTGTCAGGTAAAGAATCAACAAAAACAGGGTGAGCTCCTAAATAACGGACAACTTCTGCTGTTGCCGTAAAGGTATAGGTAGGGACAATGACTTCATCTCCCGGCTGGATACCAATGGCTTCCAATGCTAAATGTAATCCCGCCGTTGCTGAATTTACAGAAATTGCTTCAACACCAGAACCTAAATATTGGGCAAAATCTTGTTCAAATCTTTTGGCTTTAGGTCCGGTGGTTATCCAGCCGGTTTTAAGTGAGTCAATGACTTCATCAATTTCGGATTGTCCAATTTCAGGTAATGCAAAAGGAAGGAATTTATTATTCATGATTGATTATGGCCTTTATGAAATTGTCAGCTAATACGGAATAAGCGTGATTTTCTAAAGCGTAAATTTTACCTTTTTGCCCCATTTGGTTTAATTCGTCAGTGGATAATTCACTGAGTTTTAATAAAGCCTGAGCAATCTCTTCTGGCTTATCTGATTTAATTGTAATACCGCAATTCACGTCAGAGACGGGATCATTGCCGGCGTCAATTGCACATAAAATAGGTTTGCCTGCCATCATGTAATCAATAAGTTTATTGGGGCTGATGCCAAATCTGAATAATGATTGCTTTTGTAATCCTATATAGGCAATGTCAATTTTATTGAGTAGTGTTGGGATTTGAGTTTTGGGGATCGGATCAAAGAATATAATGTTATTTATGCCTAGTAATTTAGATTCCTCAATTAAATTATCCTTTTCAAGGCCCGTGCCGACTAATAAGAATGTCATCGTTTGATCATGAAGAAGTGAAGCGGTTTTGAGTAATTTTTCTAGTGCATTTGGGCGGCCGTGGGCGCCGCTATAGCATACAATTTTATGCCCTTTATTTTTTTCAGTTACGATAAGTTTTTCGAGTGAACTGTTTAACGGAGTAGGTTGATTTATCCAATCCTCTACAACCACGCCATTAGGGATAATATGTAATTTATTGAGATCTAATCCATGTGCTTTCGTATGTTCTTGTACATTAGGAAGCATGGAAATAACTATATCCGCATATTTATAAGCCGCGTTTTCAGCAAGTTGGCATAATTGAATAAATGGATGTTTAGGTGACATTCCACCTAGTTCTATGGGTGAGAGAGGCCATAAATCATGGAGTTCAAAAACCAATTTTGCATTGGCTTTTTTGGCAAGCCGTTTTGCCACCCAGATATCCATTGGATATGTACTTGAAGCAATAACAACATCTGGTCGATATTTTTTGATTAAGTTATGGCTATCAAGCCAAATTTGCCGTAAAAAAGAGAAAATATTTTTGACTCTGGATAATCCGTTTCCGTTGTAGTTCGGGGTTGGATACCAGATATATTCTAATCCGTTAATATTTTCGGTGGTTTTTTTATTATCTATTAGTTTGGGTTGTTTGGTCCGTACATGAGAATAAGAGGCTGCGAGTAGGGTAATATTATGTCCCGATTTAACCCATTCTTGTCCTAAATGATATGGGCGAAATTCCATCCCAAGATCCGGTGAGCCGGCATAGTGGTTTATATAGACGATATTCATAGTAATTTTTCTAGTTCGTCAGCAATTCTTGTCGCAGCGATACCACCACCATACATGGATTGAATCGAGTCCATATTAATTCCAATCATGTCATGAACGGCTTGGGTTATTTTTTTATTTTCCGCCTCCGAGAGTTTGTTTACGCCCGCTGCAATTAATTCTACCCATTCAGTTTGATCCCTCACGGTCACACAAGGTTTCTTGAAGAAAAAAGCCTCTTTTTGGAGTCCACCGCTATCGGTAATAATCAGGGAGGTGTTTTTAAGTAGCCAGATCATCTCTAAGTATCCGACTGGCTCAATTAAATGAACATCTAAATGTAAGTTGTATTGTGCTAACATTTTTTTAGTTCTTGGGTGAATTGGCATAACAACAGTATCAATTCTTTCATGTATATCATTTAAAGCGTTTACTATTTCAGTTAGACGTTCTTGATTGTCGGTATTTTCAGCACGATGGAGCGTGGTTAATATAAAGTTCTGTATCGCATCCAGCCCATCAGGTTTTTTCGCCATTTGGCTAAAATATAAGGCGGCATCTTCCATCACATCACCGACTTTTTTGATATTAACGGGCTTTGAACCGAAGCCTTCTTTTTGTAGGTTATTGACGGCAGTGTCTGTTGGACAGAAGAGAATTGAACTCACATTATCGGTTAATATTCTATTGATCTCTTCGGGCATCTGCATATTAAAACTACGCAGACCGGCTTCAACATGGATAATGGGAATATGTAATTTAGATGCGGCTAATGCGCCCGCTAAAGTCGAGTTTGTATCACCATATACCATAACGGCATCCGGTTTTTCTATGATAAGTACTTTTTCAATTTCGATGAGCATTCTACCTGTCATTTCACCGTGTGAGCCACCGTGAATATTGAGCGTGTGATCCGGTTTGGGAATGGCTAAATCATTGAAGAATACATCAGACATATTAGTGTCAAAATGTTGACCTGTATGAATGATAATTTCTTTAAATTTTTTATTATTTTTTAAGGCAAGAGAAACAGAGCTTGCTTTAATGAATTGTGGTCTGGCGCCTAATACGGTGATGATTTTTTTCATATCGATTAACGTCCAATTTGTTGATAAAATTTGGTTAGTTTATTTTGTTCAATATCCCAATTGTATTTTTCATTGACTGCCAAGAGACCATTGTTACCCATTTCTTCTGCTATATCAGGGTTATTTGATAAGTAATCTATCGCATCAGCTATTTGCTTAGGGTTTAATGGGTTGACACAAATGCCACAATGGTTTTTTACAACAATATCTTTCCATAATGTGAAGTTTGAAGCGATAACAGGGATGCCGGCACTCATATATTCGAATATTTTATTGGGTTGGGCATCAATATGATTGGGGAGTGGGTGATATAGAACGATACCCGCAATAGATTTAGATAAAAGTTCCTTGGTTTCTATGCGATTTAAAAATCCCAGTGCCTCTATTTTGTGCCAATTTTTCATGTTTTTTATTTTGTTTTCTAAATCTGTGTCAGAAAAATTGCCCGCTAATTTCATTTTTGTATTCGTCGTGAGGTGAGAGAGGGATTCAACCATCTCGGCTATACCTCTAATGTCGGAAATGCCGCCGACATAGCAGACTTGTTTTTCTTTTTCATGCCAGTTGGCATGCTTATTATGTAACTCACCTAATATGGGATAGTTATTAATATCTATGGTGTTGTGATTGAGTTTTAAGAATTTGTCTCTTATTGATGGTGTGGCGGTAATAATGCCATCAAATTTAGGTGCAGAATACTTTTCGTAGAGGGTAAATAATTTAGAGATAATCACTCGGGTAAATTTATTTAAATAAGGTTTGCTAAAAATTTGTTTAGGGACATCTTCATGGGCATCAAAAATGACTATTTTACCTTTCTTTTTCAGTTTTAATCCAATAGGGATGAGTTCCGGATCATGAAAATGATATAAGTCAGCGTCTAATTCTAATGCTTTTTTATAAACTTTATCGGTTGTTTTAAATATTCTATTTAATCGGCCGGGTAATATACCGACATCAATGATAGTAATGTTATTTTTGATTTCATTATCTTTACCATCTGCGACAATAAGCGAGACCTCATGTTCTTTTTGTAAGGCGGAACATTCTTTTAGGAAAATACGGATGTCGAAACGTGAATGTACCGAGGTCATGTGTGTAATTTTCATAAGGATATTTTGTTAGTTTTTGTAGGGAATAAAAATAATAATATGCTTAATGCCAGCAGCCCATAGGTCAGTAGCAGTGCTGTAATTGCTGAGTTTGATATTGTGTATACAAAGGGTAGATAGAGTGTCGTTGAAAATTCAAATGGAACCTTTTTTGAGCTCAGGTTCATGGCAAAGATTAATAGATTAAATATAAAAAAGTTTATGATTAAACCCAGTGTACCGTATCTGGCGATACCGTCGCCAATAAAGCCAGTATTCGCTGAACCTGAGGTACCATAATAGATTTGAGAAACTATTTGAGGCGCTTCTGTCGTAAATTCACTATTGTTGTTGTAGATATAATCATAAAAGTAATAGGTATTTAATGTTGGTGTGAAGAATACTCTGCGTAGCCAATGTATCAGTGGGTCATAAAAATCGAAAATAAAATATAATATCCCGGCAGCAAGGAATAAATAGAGAATGATATTTATCACCGAGTTACTTATCGATCTTGTTCCTTTTATATAGAAGAATAGAATGATAACGGCGAGATTCATGAATGCTATACTTTTTAATCCTGAGGAGCTATAGATTAAATAGGAAATCGTAATGCTTATTGTAATGAGGAGATATTTTATCGGACCTCTGATATAGAGTGAAGCTAATAATAGTAATGGTGAGATAACATATCCCCCATTGGTGATGATGTACATAGTGAGTAGCGGCGTGTTGTCTTTAAAGTGCTGTCTCACGGAATAAACTTTAAATATATTAGGCGGTATTAAATTTAATCCAGGATTACTCATGACGAATAAGAGTACAATAATACCACATCCTATTATCAGTATTTTATATAAATCCCACGGGATTTTTAGTTTCGGCATGGTTATTCTATCTATTATCCGAAAGAATAATATAGATGAGAAAAATAATATGTTTATTGTGCATACGAAAATGATTGAATAGACAGAAGCTGAATTAATCAGTGGGAATATAATTGATACCGGTATAATGTAAGTGATATAGATTAACCATAAAAAAACCATCACGGGATTTTTTTGGTTGTTGAGTAAAATGAGTGGTAAAAATGATATCCAACAGAAAAAAATACTTAAGTAACCTTGTGGGGTAATATTATAGCCTCTTACCTCATGGAATGTATCTAATATAAGTACTGAATTCAGGTAGATAATAACCTGATAGATAAATATTTTCAGGATTATTTTAATATTATTTTGCATTTTTGCTGATAAAAAAGTAAATGGATGATAATACTAAGATAGACAGGAAATACATAGTGATGAATTGGTAGTATGCCCAACTCGTAGGGCCATGTTTTATGTAATAATACCCGCTATTAGCGGCGGAGTTATTCCAGTTGTTATATAAGTCTATTATTTCTTTATTTTTAAAATTTTGATTTCTATCTATCAGATCTTTTAAAAGAAGGGTATGTATTTTATGATATTTAATGTTGCTTGGATTGCCAATTAAATCATAGCTGGACCATTCATTTTTTATGTCGAACTTAAATATATTATGACTGATTGATTGATATAATTTATCGGATATTTTGGTGTTTTCATCTATATTTAGATAATTTTCAAAGGATTCAATACCATAAGTAGAGTAGACCATGCCGTTTAATACAAAAGCTAATTGATCCGAATTGGCTTGAGGATCAACATACTCTTCAATCCAGGGCATATTATCTAATGTTGTTAAACTGCCGCCTTTATGGATAGGTGCGAGTGATGATTGGTATAGTCGTTTCGACGTGAGTAGATATTTATCATCGTCAAAATGGTCATAAGCTCTTAATAAGAGAATAATGGCATAGGCATCGGTTAGTCCAGACCACCAGGGGGCAGAGAGTTTATTATTTTTGTAGCCTTTATATGACCAATCAAAATCATATAAGTAATGACTTTCACCATGAAATGATTTTATATTATTAAATAACCAATCGGCTGAAAATTTAAAATTAATCATTAATTCATTTTGATTGAATTGAGGTGGCGGTACATTCCATCCCGGTAAGGATGAATCGGTTCGCCATAATATATTGGTGTTATCTTTATTATTTAAGCCTAAAGAAGAGTATATCAGGCCATAGTGAACAACATAAAATGGGGATAAGAATGGCTCTGGAATATGAGGTGAGTGAGATAAAGGAAAACCATTGCTATTAAATTCGCGTTGAGTGAATTTCCCTTTCATGACCAGGTTTCTCACATTGCCATTGAATTCGTCTAGCTCATAAGCATATTTATTGAATGTATAGCTGACAATCATCACGATAATGATATAAGGAATTATTTTTATTATGATTTTATTCATATTAACCTTCTTTATGCATGAAAGATAATTTTAAAATATAAGTCGTACTTGTCATATAAAGAACAAAACTGGTGAGTGAAAATAATAATAGGGTAAGGTAAATATCACCTAATAGATATCCAGCAAGGAGGGCGATTAATCTTAATATAATCGATATTGTTTGAATAAATAAATTGCTTTTCTGGTGTTCATAAATGGATAAATATATCGATAACGATGAATATATTATTTGTCCGCATAAGTGCGGTATTAAACATAATAGATATTTACCTGATTCAAGCCATTCTTCACCGAAAATAAAGCTTATGATGGGTATGCCAGCGAAGTATGTCACTATAGCAAATAAAATAGCAATGAGCGTTAGGCAATAAAATGTTTTTTTTATCTTTAAGAAAGGTGATATAAGTGTGTCTTTTAAATATCCTTGTAATATAGACGAAACAGTTTGGGTTAATAGCATAATTGGAGCGCCAGATATTCTGGATGCAATTAAATAAAATCCTGCCGATTTTAGCCCATAGGTGGACATGATAAATAATTGGGGCAGCTCATTACTAAACGTGTTAATTGAAGCCGCAGGAAAATCATAAACTGGAAATTTATAATATTTCTTAGCCAGTAGTTTTATTTTTCTAAGTTCATGTTTGTTGATAATTAAACGATATTTGGATCTTTTACTTAAAAATAGGACACCTAATGATTGACCTAATATTTGACCTAAGATGAGACTGCTTGCGCCTAAATGGGCAATGCCGCCAATGATTTGGGTGCTAATCATGGCAACTGTTTGCGTTATTTTAGTGATAGAGAGTGCATGGTATTGTTTTTCTCTTATACTATTGAAACTCACTGCCCGATAAAATCCATAAGTGATAATGCCTAGCGGGATATAGTATATATAGTTTCCTATAATTATTTTTTCTGGTGTTTTAGATATTGATAAAATAGTGATAACTATTAGGCTAATGGTTATTGGAATAATGCAAGATAATGTGACTAATGAATTAATTTCCCGATTTTTTTCTGATGAGCTTATTGAAAATTCATAACGAAGACAAGCACCGACGGCAAAAACACTTAAAAGCGATGAAAATGAAGCATAAATACCTAATTCTTCCGGTGAAAATAATCTTGTTAATACTGGTGTTGATAGTAATAATAATATCTGGCTGAATAATGATGAGAGTAATAAGCCAGATATATTCCTCAATAATTTATAATTCATGGATTTTTAATTGAACTGGCAATTTTATTAATTGTATCTATGGATAAATAAGGATGCATCGGCAAGCTAATGACTTCTTGTGCGATTTCGTCTCCTATAGGCAGAGCAATATTGCTGGCCACCGCGGGTTGTTTATTTAGCGGGATCGGGTAATGAATGGCGGTGGGAATACCCTGTTCTTTTAATCTGCGTTGTAATTCATCACGGTTTTTAATGCGGAGAGTATATTGCGCATAGGCCGAAAGATTGTGTGGCTCAATATAGGGCGTGGTCGTGATACCGATGCCGTTCAATGCGTTATTGTAGTTTTCTGCCACCTGCTGACGTAATGCCATTTCTTCATCGAATATCTCCAGTTTGGGTAACAGGATAGCTGCTTGCAGGGTATCTAAGCGGCTATTAATTCCGATCCGGATATGATGGTATCGTCTGTCTTGCCCATGACGGGCTATTTGACGAATAATTTTCGCGAGTTCTTCATCGTGGGTGAAAATAGCGCCGCCATCGCCGTAACAACCTAACGGTTTGCTGGGGAAGAAACTGGTACAGGAAATTGTGGTCAGGTTACAGGAGAGTTTGCCTTTATAAGTCGCGCCAAAACTTTGGGCCGCGTCTTCTATTACGGTCAGGTTATGTTTTGCTGCGATGGCATTAATTTCGTCAAAATCGGCACATTGACCAAATAAGGAAACCGGAATAATCGCTTTGGTTTTCGGGGTAATTGCGGCTTCGAGTTGCGCCGGATCTAAATTATACGTCGCAGGCTTGACGTCAACATAAACCGGAATCCCGCCCAGTAGCGCAACGGTTTCAGCGGTGGCAATGTAGGTAAAGCCGGGGGTAATCACTTCGTCACCGGGTTTAATGCCAATCGCCATTAAGGCTATTTGCAAGGCATCGGTGCCATTGGCGCAGGTAATACAATATGGCGCTCCGGTGTAGGCAATCAGCTTTGCTTCTAATTCGTCGATTTCGGGGCCTAAAATATATTTTCCGTGTGTTAATACTTTCTGGATATTCGCGTCAATTTTATCTTTAATTTTAAGTTGCTGTGCTGCCAGATCGGTAAATTGCATGCTTTTATCCTTGTTTATTTAATTCGCACGACAATATGGTTATTGAGTTGATAAATATGCTGAGTGTGTGGACAAATGGCGGTAGCTTGTCCGTGCAGCGGTAAATCGAGTTGTTCACCAAATTCACTCATCCAGCCAATTTGTTTAGCCGGCACACCTACCATCAGGGCATAATCAGGGACATCTTTATTCACTACCGCGCCGGCGCCAATAAAGGCATAAGCGCCAATGGTCGTGCCGCAAATAATGGTACAGTTGGCGCCTAAGGTGGCGCCTTTTTTTACCCGCGTATTTCGATATTCACTTTTTCTTTCAATTAATGAACGGGGATTATAGACATTGGTGAACACCATGCTGGGGCCACAAAATACCCCATCTTCCAAATGAACATTGTCATAAACCGAGACATTATTTTGTATTTTGCAGTGATTGCCGATGGTGACTTTATTGCCAATAAAGACATTTTGTCCTAAGGAACAACCTTCGCCAATTTGCGCGCCAGAACAGATATGGGTGAAATGCCAGATACGGCTGTTTTTCCCGATTTGCGCTCCTTCATCAACAATGGCACTGGAATGTATCATTACGTGTTCTGCTGACATGAGACCGATTCCATTGATTTAATAGGTTAAAGGTAAAGAAATGGTTTTATTATCTCTGGCGGATAAATAGGCGGCAATAAGCAGTTCTAAGGATTTTAAGCCTTCCCGGCCATCGGTTATCGGTTTGGCGTCGCCTTTCATCACCTCAATGACATTTTTATAATAAAGCGGGTGACCAAAGCCATAAACGGAAGTGGTTTCGTAGTTGGCGGCTTTAACTTGTTGGTCATACTCTTTTTCGTCAGCGAAATGCCATTCCTGGATTTCATTAACGGCTAAACCTCCCACTCTGACTGTACCTTTTTCCCCCAAGATGGTGATTGAACCTTCGAGATTTTGCGGATAAGTGCACATGGTGACAGCCATCGAGCCTAATGTGCCATCCCGCCAGCGGATATTAAGTACCCCGGTATCTTCCGTTTCGATATCTAAGTGGGTCGAGGTCATGGCCTGAACATCTTTGACCGGGCCGATTAGCCATTCAATTAAATCAACATAGTGGCTCGCCTGATTCATAAAGGCACCGCCATCAAATTCCCAGGTGCCCCGCCAGGCGGCCTGGTCATAATAGGCTTGGGGACGGGTCCAGAAAACATTGAGGTGGACTAGGTGGATTTTGCCAAATCGTTTTTCGCTGACTGCCCGTTTCAGTAATTGCAGGGTGGCATTTAAGCGGTTTTGTTTGACGACAAAGAGGTGTTTTTCGGCTTTATCCGCCGCCTTAACCATGTTTTCTCCATCAGCTAATCGGGTGGCCATCGGCTTTTCGGTGACGACGTGAAAGCCTTTATCAAAACAGGCTATCGCCTGTGCTGGGTGAAGGCCGGATGGGGTGGTCAGGATAATGATATCGGCCGTGATGTTATCCAGCATCGTGTTTAAGTCGCTGAAACCCGGGACGCCGGTTTTTTCTACTGCTGCGTTTAATGCGTCTTGATCGTTATCACAGACGGCGACTAATTCGGCCGCTTCTTGATGTATTTCCAGAGAATTGAAATGATTTTTAGCGATCCGTCCACAACCGACTAAAGCAAATCTTATCTTTCTGTCGTTGATCGTGCTCAGCATAATCTTATCCTAAGTTAAGCTTTGATAATGTTTGTGTGATTGGGAGAGTATTTACCACGAGTATCGACGACTAATTTGGCGTGATTGATAATTAATTCATAATCAAATTTATCGTGATCGGTGGCTAAAATAACGCAGTCGAAGGTTTTGAGACTATTTTCAGTCACAGGGTGGCTGATTAAATTAAAATGGTGTTCCCGCATTTTCGGAAAGATCGGGACATGTGGATCTGAATATTCGATATTTGCGCCCAGTTCGCTTAATTTTTCCATAATATGAACTGAGGGGCTTTCTCGCATATCATCCACATTCTTTTTATAGGCGATGCCGAGGATTAATATGCGGCTGCCATTAATGGATTTATTCGCTTTATTCAGCGCTAATACGGTTTTGGTGACCACATAATCGGGCATGGAGGAATTGACTTCGCCGGAGAGTTCAATAAAGCGGGTATTAATACCATATTCTCGGGCTTTCCAGGTTAAATAGAAGGGATCAATGGGAATACAGTGGCCGCCTAATCCGGGGCCGGGATAATAGGGAACAAAGCCGAAAGGTTTGGTTGCCGCGGCTCTAATCACTTCGTGGATATCAATCCCCATTTTATCGGCAACCAGTTTCATTTCGTTAACTAAGCCGATATTGACCGCCCGATGAATATTCTCCAGCAGTTTTGTCATCTCCGCCGCTTTAGTTGAACTGACGGGAACAACCTGGTCAATGGCGTGTTGATACACGGCGATACCGGCTTTTAAGCAGTTTTCCGTGTGGCCGCCGATGACTTTAGGAATGGTGCGGGTTTCGAAATCAGGGTTACCGGGGTCTTCGCGTTCGGGTGAATAGACCAGAAAGATATCTTCACCCACTTTTAATCCATTTTCTTCAACCCGGGGGAGTAACTCTTCTTCGGTGGTGCCCGGATAAGTAGTACTTTCTAACGAGAGGACTTGCCCGGTTCTTAAATACGGTTTTACCCTATCTGTGGTGTTAATCACGAAACTAATATCGGGTTCACGGTATTTATTTAACGGCGTTGGGACGCAAAGAATAATGGCATCACATTGAGCGATGTTGGTGAAATCCGTGGTGGCTTCAAAACCGGTCTTTATCGCGTGACTGATTTTGGCGGAGGGAATATGTTCAATGTAACTTTGGCCTTGATTGAGTTTATCTGTTTTTTCTTTATCGATATCGAAACCAATCACTTTAAAACCAATATCGTTATACCTGAGCATGAGCGGTAAGCCAACATAACCCAGGCCAACAATGGCAATGGTGGCGGTTTTATTATCAAATTTCTCGGTGAGAATGTTGAGTGAGGACATATTTTGCCTTTTAAGATGATGACTTAAAAATGAAATTGTGAAAATAAATTACATTTTGTTTTTAATAGGATGCTATCTATTTCCATAAGTTTTATTTGGCAGGTGAAAGTTTAACAAGTTTTTTAAATAGGTTGTGTAAGATATATTATTGAAATAATAAATAAGGTAATAACAAAGCTACCGCACTAGGTTATTGGCTCCCAGAACTCCATAGAACGTTATAATTTTATCTACTGTTTTGATTTTTTAATGCTTTTGTCTGCCGTAATAGAAAAGCAATTAAATATAATTTTTTTTAATGAATAGTGGGGGAGGTTAAACCGTCAGACTCATCGGGTCAAGCATAAATAAAATTTATTTATTTAATAAATTTGTAGAATAAGCTTAGCAGAAATCTGTATTACCGGCCATGAAGTGGTAGCCAAATAACCAAGCGTAAGCCGCCGAGTAGGCTGTCCTCAGCACGAACCCAACCACGGTGTTGGTTAATAGCGGTTTCAACAATGGCTAAGCCAAGGCCAGTGCCACCGGATTCTCGATCGCGGGCTTCGTCTGTACGGTAGAAAGGGCGGAATATGTGTTCGCGGTCTTCCGGGTTGACGCCCGGGCCGTCATCATCAACGGTAATGGTGATCCCTTGATTATCGGCGTGAAATACGACCGCAATATGGTGGTGGGAGTAGCGTAAGGCATTACGCACGATATTTTCAAAAGCACTGCCAAGTGCTAATGGGTTGCAGTAAATTGCCCAGGAACTCGGTGGTAAGGTTGCTTCAAGGGTTTTATCCATCTGTTCAGCTTCGAAGCGGGCATTGTCAAGAATATCGTTCCATAAATCTGTCATTTTGATGTTTTCTCTCAACAGTTCATTTTTATGCTGACTGCGGGAGAGGACTAACAGATCGTTAATCATGCTGTCTAGCCGTTGGGCTTCTGTCTCTATTCTTTCCAATTCTTTATTTTCACCATGACGGCGGCGAAGTAATGCTGTTGCAAGTTGTAAGCGGGTGAGAGGCGTGCGTAGTTCATGGGAGATATCGGAAATTAACCGTTGTTGTGCGGTGACCATTCTTTCCAATACACTGATCATCTGGTTGAAGCTGTTACCGGCGGCCAGAAATTCTTGTGGGCCGGCTTCCAGTTCTGGATGCTGGCGTAAATTACCTTTAGCAACATCGTCTGCGGCATTTTTTAATTTACGGGCAGGTTTAGCCAAACTCCATGCCAGCCATAATAGGAGTGGCGCACTGATTAACATGGTGGCAGTTAATAATAATAGTGGCCGGTCAAACATCAAATTAATAAAATCCGATTGTGGGCTATTCGCGGGACGAACTAAATAAAGTTGATAATGATCTTCTCCATCTCGAATGGAAAAGGGCCCTAGCATTTCAGAGCGGCCATATTTTTTCTTTTTAGGATGATCAGCGTTATCTGATTGTCCAATAAAGTTACGGACAACTTGCATTTCACTTCTTTGTGCGCCAATAACGCGCCCTTCGCTGGTGACCAGTATTAGGCGCTGACTTGGGGGGGCCCATTTTTCAATCGCGCGAAATAAACGGCGCCACCAAAGTAAATCGTTAGCGGGATCTTGAGCTAATTCAGCTTCGATATGTTGTTCCAGCATGACTCCCTGCCGGTATTCATTTTCCAGCAGAGAGGTCAGTTGTCTGGAATCCAGTTTCGGCACCATTAATACCAACATTAGGACTAACGCCAGAGTAAACCAGAAAATTGCGAAGATGCGTGCCGTCAAACTGTTTATCATGTCGCAGAAACCATTAAATATCCTCGGCCACGTAAGGTCTTAAACCAGGGGAGTCCATCTTCCCGCTCAGGCAATTTACGGCGTAGGTTAGAGATATGCATATCAATTGCGCGGTCAAATGGCGTGAGCCGTTTACCTAATACTTCCTGACTCAAATGTTCACGGGAGACAACTTGACCTAAATGTTGAGCTAATAGATAGAGCAAAGTAAATTCGGTACCGGTTAAATCGAGAATTTGATTAGCAAAGTTGGCTTCCTGTCGGCCAGGGTTCAATTGTAGATTGTCGACCTGAAGCGTGGGTGGGCCATTGTCGGTTTGCTGTTGTTCACTCCAGTTTGAGCGGCGAAGAATAGCACGTATACGTGCCACTAGCTCACGATCATTAAATGGTTTGGCAAGATAGTCATCTGCCCCTAATTCTAGTCCCAGAACACGATCCAAATCACTTCCTCGCGCTGTCAGCATAATGACTGGAGTTTGATGGTGTAGACGAAGCTCCTTTAATGTCGTAATGCCATTTTTACGCGGCATCATAATATCGAGTAGTAATAAGTCGATAGAATCGTCAAGGAATTTTAATGCCTGCTCTCCGTCATGAGCGACAACAACGTTAAATCCTTCCATTTCAAGTAATTCTTTTAATAGTGATGTCAGTTCACGGTCATCATCAACTAATAGGATTTTATGCATTGATTACTTCCTCCAAGAGCAAAAATACGATAACAAACTTTGCTATTCCACGACTTTACGTTCTTTTACAAGCCTTTGACGCTAGTTTGCAGCCACGTAGGTATAGTTGTCCACATTGGACCTAATAGCATCGTTCGGGGAAACGAGGAATTGTTTAATGCGTAACATAGCAGCGTTAGTTTTAGCGTCAATATTTGTTCTTAGCTCGGCTGCATCTTTAGCTGGAACAGCAAGTACAATGCACGCTGCTACGGTACCTGGTCATTGTGCACCTTGTGAGTATAAAAATGTAGGAAGTTATCATTATCGTAATAATAACGATATTGGTGATAACGACCATATGTTTAGCGGTATCACTTTAACTGAGCAACAGCGTCAACAGATGCGTGATTTGGTAGGGCAGAAACATCAACCGCGCTCATCGATGTCAATGAGTCCGACAGAGCGAGAAGAGATGCGTAAGCTGGTCACTGCGAAGGAGTTTGATGGAGTGGCAGTAAAGGCTCTGATTGAAAGGATGGTCAGATGTAATGTGGAACACCAGGTTGAAATGGCACGAATCCATCACCAGATGTACCAGCTGTTGACACCTGAGCAACAAGCACAATTGGAACAACATTATCGGCAGCGTATGTCTCAGTTACCGAACTGATTTGTAGTACCCATAGAAGCAAAGTAGTAGCAAACGAGAATTTTTCCTTGCCATAGACACCATCCCTGTCTTTTCCCCCGCCTTATGGCGGGATTTTTTTATCTGGCTAAGATTAATTCACTTTAAAATCAACCAGATAAAAGTTTTACAAGCAACTGTAAGTAGCGTGGAAATTTTCAAGTGTGGACACTAGTGTGGACACTTTTGAGTGCTACGGTTGCTTAGGATTGCTAAATTTCCATGCCGCCATTCAGTGGGTTTAACGTGATTGCAAATTGCAAATAGTCGGGTGCCAGATGAGCATACGCCATAGTTTGTTGTATATTGGCATGACCGAGTATTTGTTGCAGTGCAACAATGTTTCCACCTTTCATCACAAAATGACTCGCGAATGTGTGGCGTAGAACGTGTGTTGCTTGTCCTTCTGGTAAATCAGGTTTTATTGATTTTAACTTTGTACGAAAGCTTTCGTAATCAACGTCAAATAATTCCCCTGACTTCTGTTTGATTTCCTTTTCTAACTCTTTTGATATCGGAATAGTTCTTTGCTTGCCATTTTTGGTTTTTAAAAATGTCACTCGGCAACTCTTTACTTGGGCGCTTTTTAAGGTTGATGCTTCTCCCCATCTAGCACCTGTGCTGAGACATAGCAGCGCAATTTTTCTTTCATCCCCTGATAGTACTGATAACAGAGTTTTGACCTCTTCTTTTGTTAAAAAGGTCATTTCTGGCTGTTTTTCCTTTAACGGGGGTAATCCATTCAGTGGGTTGCTACCGCTAAAAACTTCAAGTTTTTGCAATGTCGTTATCATTCCTGATAGACGATACATATCCCGATTTATCGTTGACGCTTTGATCCCATCAGCTAGGCGATTACTGCGGTGTTCCAGTAAAACATGTTTGTTAAGACGGTTTATCGATGGATCATTTAACTGCCTGATTGTCTTCATCAGTTGTCGTTTTTCTATAGTGCCGTTCTCTGCGGTTTGTCCGTGATATAGCCACCATAAGTTCAGTAAATCGCTAAGGTCTCGTCTACTAGTCCTTGCACTGAGTTTTTGAGCATTTGCCATTGAATGACGTTCGAAAGCAATAGCTTCTGTCTTCTTGTTGAATGTTCTCCTGATGCGATTTCCTTGTCGCCCAAGAGGTCTAATGTCCACCATATAACGACCATCATCGAGCTTCTTAATTGGCATAGTGAAGCCCTCCGATGCAACAAATTGATTGACTGTCGATCCAGTCGATTAATTCCTCATGTAGTGTTAGCCAGTTTTCCGGTCTGAGTGGTGTGACGTTTTGATGTCTACACCATCAGGGGAGAGAGTTGGGCTAATTTGCCCAGATTCTGGGGCAATCTTTCCCGTCATTAGCCAGAGTGTGTATTTTTCAAATTTGGGGTGATTGGTAATTTGTAGGACGGTGCTTAATCCAGGTGCGGTGTGTTCACCTTCGTAGTTTTTGAGAGTGCTTAAGGCAATGCCTGTTAATTCACTAAACTTCATCTGTGTAAGTCCTTCGGCTTTACGTATAGCCCGAATTTTTTGTGACATGTCCATAGTTGACAGGTTCCATTTCTAAGACTAAACTCCCTCAAAAGGTACCATATTTAAGACCTTTTAAGGCGCAAAAACCCCTAAAGATGCCCTTAGAAGCAACTATAGGCGTTTGGTCTAGCCAGATTAGCAAACGAGTTGGGAAATTACGAGGTTCTTAATTGACCACTACTGAGTGTTATAGAAAGGAAATTGATGAGTGATGGAAAAAAATTCAGATGGGTACATGCAGGTTTATTATCCAGTTGATGCAGTGCCCTATCAGAAGTTTGCTGAACTGATAGGAAAAACTCCGAGTGCTGTTAAGGGAATGATTGACAAGAGTAAATTACCAATTATTCCGTGGCAGATACCAGAGGCGCCAGAGGGAGTAAAAACTCGTGGAGAAAACTGGGTTTATTTACCTGAGTTTAATAGAGGAATGCGTGACGCATATTTGAACCGTCCTAAAGAATTACGTGATGCGTGGTTATTGTGGGTTGGATTGTAAGGTGAGTGCAATGACTCAAATACCGGCACTAGAGGAATATAGAAAGGGACGGGTAAAATTTGGAAAATTACTTATTCGACCTTTACGCAAGAACGCCATAGTTCAGATTACTCAATATCAGGTCAGTGATGGTGAATATTCTTATGGCCGATTCGATTCAAAAAAGCAGGCTATCAGTTTTGCAAGGCAGCTTTACGGGAGAAAAATAAATGAACGAGTTAACGAAAATTCCGCATAAATATAAATTAACGGGTGATGATTTCAAAAAGATGGATCATTACAGATATTTTGTAGTTTCGGTAATTGGTTTGGCAACTGTGATATTAACCCCGTTATTAGTTTTTATTTACAGGTGACAAAATGGCAAATACAGAGCCGTGCCGTGCTGTTGTCTTAACACTGGATGAAAAAATTGATGGTCTCAATAAAGCCTCTGAGGCGCGTAATCGGTATTTTTTCGATGATAAAGAAAATAATAACAAATTGGACGATTTCATTGAAACTATGCGCGATCGCACAAATAATCGCGTTAGAAATAATGAACGGGTTTTGCATTTGATTTTTCACTTGGCAGGTTTTGATAAAGAGCGTTATCACGTCAAGTTTAAGGAATTAACAATAGAGGAGCGGCGCTCATTAATATTGGCAATTAATCAACTTCGGGCTGTGGCATCTATATTGCCAGATAAATTGGCATTGCCAAAATCAACCCAATATTAATTTAAAGCATAATCTAAGAAATTAAT
Source organism: Photorhabdus sp. RM96S (assembly GCF_042879335.1). Taxonomy (NCBI): domain Bacteria; kingdom Pseudomonadati; phylum Pseudomonadota; class Gammaproteobacteria; order Enterobacterales; family Morganellaceae; genus Photorhabdus; species Photorhabdus sp. RM96S. The sequence continues at coordinate 25,047 of NZ_JBHFKT010000020.1, forward strand.
GCGTAAATTCGCAGGGGTTTTTATTGCCTAAAAATAGGAAATAAAAAATGAATATAGAGCAATTAATTAAAAGAAATAGAGAAGACGAACGCAAGATATTAGCCGAACGTTCTTCTTCACGTCTGTTAAAAATCGCGGCGCATATTGTGGCAAAGAAATTGGATTACGCCGCGTCATCTGCATTGTTGAACAGTGAAGCCGAGAAAATAGAACTCGAAGCTCGGGAGCTGGAGAGTGTCTAGGGAAATCGACCATGCTTGCCAACATGCTGAGAAAACGCTAGAGCGCAGAATATCAGAGCATGTAAACCGCTCCGTCGGTGTCTCTGCGTTTGAATGTGAAGAGTGCGACCAACCTATCCCCGTGGAACGCCGGATGAGTATGGCCGGAGTCATCCGCTGCGTCGCATGTCAGGCAGTTTTTGAACTGAAACAGAAGCATTATCGGAGTATATGAATTGGTGAATAAAACTATCTTGAAATGGGCAGGTTCTAAAATTCGCATTATGGATAAATTGCTGCCCCATCTGCCAGCAGGTCAACGGTTGGTTGAACCGTTCGCAGGTTCATGTTCTGTAATGATGAATACGCAATATGATGCGTATTTAATTGCAGGTGCTAACAGCGATTTAATTGATATGTATCAGTGCATCAAAGTGAATTGTGATGGGTTTATAAATGCTGCGCAAGACTGGTTTTCGTATTTTAATAGCGAGCATGGGTTTTATTGTCTGAGAGCTTTATTTAATTCTGATGATAAAAAATATAAATCACAGATATGGCACGCATCGGTATTTTTATTTCTAAACCGGCATTGCTTTAATGGCCTGTGTCGTTATAACTCAAAAGGTGAATTCAATGTGCCTTTTGGGAACGGTAAAAAACCTTACTTTCCCGAAGTAGAAATATTGGCGTTTGCTGCGAAATCTAAGATTGCCTCTATTCATTGTGCCGATTGGCGCGAAATACTGAAAATGGTTGATTTTGGGGATGTGGTTTATTGCGATCCGCCTTATTTCACCAACGGTGTTAATTTCACGCAGTATTGCAAAACTGGCTTTCTTCATAATGACCATCAGGAGCTGGCGACTTCTCTGAAACAGCTTAATGAGTTATTGGGCGTTCCTGTCACAGTGTCCAACTCCATTGAAGCCAAAGAACTTTATGCCGATCTGGGGTTCACTATCCATGAAATCGAAGCACCACGCACCATTGCCGCCAATGGCAATCGTCAGCCAGTAATAGAAATTATCGCGACGCTAGAGGCGGGTGCATGAGTGAGTTAATCGACTTGTTGCAGGAGCACAACAGCGATTACCAGCAGTCAAAACGCCTGCAATATGAGATGTTCAAGCCCGGTTTGCCCGGCGAGTCAACGTTAGCTGAACAGATCATGTGGCAGGCAAACCCTGATGATTATGACTGGCGTCATAAAATTATCGGTGATATGCCCGATTTTTTGGCGCTCTATTTTGCTACCCGGTACAAAAAAATATTTACCCAATCGGGGGGTGATCGCCGTCGTGCTAATACGTTTTTGCGTCAGTTTGGCGAGAACGTATTACCACGGCTGAATAAAGTCACTGAACGCTATCAATTCAAGCATCAGGTATCCGGCGTTACCCCGTTCCCCTTTATTGAGCAGTTAGAGCGATTGGTTACGTTGGAGCGTAAGGATATCAAACAGCTTGCCTGGGGAATTTCCCATTTTATGGCCGAGAACTACGAAAATACATCGGCTCAGTATGTCAATCAACAACCTGTGAGCGAACAAGACGCCAGAGAACGTTTGATCCGTATCTATGAGTTACTGGCAAAACTGACTCAACAAGCTGGCACAACAGCTCCTTACTGGCAGCAGTTCACCAAAGGCAGGGAAGGTGCCACAGTCGATCAATTGTGTGCCGGCCTCCTGCGCATGATGTCGGATAAATGGTGGTATGCCCGCTTGAAAAGAATGCGTGATATTCGCGCTGAGCATATGGCTATTGCGGTAGGTCAAGTGCAGAAATCAGCCTCTCCCTATGTTTCCCGTAGTACGCTGCGTGAATGGTTAGAGCAGAAGCGCCGTAATTGGGATTTTATCAAACAGTTTGATGTTGAGAATGAACAGGGCGACAGGGTACCGCTGGAAGATATGGTACTCGGTAGTGTGGCTAATCCCGCCGTCCGCCGTAGTGAATTGATGGTGAGAATGCGCGGTTTTGAAAATCTGGCTGACGAACTCGGCTATGTTGGTGAGTTTTATACCATCACCGCGCCATCAAAGTATCACGCTGTCCACAGTGTCGGTGGCTTTGTTTCAAATTGGAATGGAGCTAGTCCCCGTGATACACAAAAATATCTGTGCAACGTCTGGGCGAAAATCAGGGCGGCTTATTCCCGTGCGGGGATCAGCGCCTTCGGTTTTCGTGTAGTTGAACCTCACCATGATGGTACGCCGCATTGGCATATGTTGCTGTTTATGCGTCCTGAACATGTCGATGAAATGCGTGACATTATGTGTTATTACGCCCGGTTGGAAGATTCAGAAGAATTACAGGGGCAGAAAGCACTAAAAGCACGATTCCATGTGAAGCCCATCGATAAGGCGAAAGGTTCGGCTACGGGCTATATCGCTAAGTACATTTCCAAGAATATTGACGGTTACGCGCTGGATGGCGAAAAGGATGGGGAAACAGGCCAACTTCTTAAGGATATGTCACGATCTGTCTCTGCTTGGGCCAGTCGTTGGCGTATCCGGCAGTTTCAGCAGATCGGTGGTGCGCCCGTTTCCGTCTGGCGCGAATTGCGTCGTTTGAGTGGTGATGAGCAAATCTTGTCTGATGTAGATATGGATAATGTTCGATTTGCTGCGGATGTGGGGGACTGGTTCGCCTATACCGAGTTCCAGGGTGGGCCTCTGGTTGCACGGAAAGATTTAACCGTGCGGTTGTCCTATGAAATCACCGAACAGGGCAATGCTTACGGCGAAAATGTGTTGCGTATTTCCGGTGTCTACTCGCCCCGTTTGGGCGATTCCTCTTCTTTTATTACCCGTACTGTTAAATGGAACATTGTTCCTAAATTTAACGCTGATGTTAAAGGCGTGGGTTTGGGGTTTTCTGGCGGCTCTGCCGCCTCTTGGAGTTCTGTCAATAACTGTACGGGGTGTAACAGTGCGGCCAGAGGCGGTGATCTGTTAGTGGAAAAAGTTATCGATTATGCGGATTCAATCGGCATGGATTTTAGCCGGGCTATGGCGAAGTCATTAATCATCGGAGGAAAAATCAACATAGGTGAACAGTCGTTCAAGTTATGGACGGATGGCAGTTTTATTCCGATAGAGACGGAATGTCAGAAAGAAGCACGTCGCGATTTGTTGTGGCAGCGGATTAAGAATATTGGTGAAATGAGGAAAAACCTATCGTGAATATGCGTTTCGGTTCGGTTTGTTCCGGTATTGAAGCAGCCAGTGTGGCATGGGAACCGCTGGGTATGTCTCCGGCATGGTTCAGTGAAATTGAGAAATTCCCCAGCGCGGTACTGCAATATCACTGGCCTGATGTCCGAAATCTGGGGGATATGACTGAAATCCCCGCCATGATTACCGAAAATCAGGCCGATGCGCCGGATATTTTGGTTGGTGGTACACCCTGTCAGGCGTTCAGCATTGCAGGTCGGCGTAATGGGTTGGACGATGAGCGGGGAAAACTAACATTATCATTCGTGGAGTTGGCAAATGTCATTGATTCAGTCAGAGCAGCAAACGGAGAACAGCCTTCAATTATCGTTTGGGAAAATGTCCCCGGAGTTCTATCCAGTAAGGATAATGCCTTTGGTTGTTTTCTTGCGGGACTTACCGGAGAAGATGAACCATTGCAGCTGTCAAGGAAGAAATGGACGAACTCAGGTTATGTGTCTGGACCACAAAGAGCTGTTGCGTGGCGGGTGCTGGACGCTCAATATTTCGGAGTGGCCCAACGACGTCGCCGTGTGTTTGTTGTCGCAAGTGCTAGAACAGACATCTGTCCCGCAAAAATACTTTTTGAGCCAAGCAGCGTGCGTCGGCATTTTGAATCGCGCGGAACGGAGGGGAAAGCAATTACCAAAAATGCTGGAAGCCGTGTTGTTATCGGTAGTCACTGGGATTCAGGGTTAAACCCGCATCCGACATTAAACTCAGGCGGTATTGGCATGAGCAATCAGGAGATATTTTCTCAGAGAGGCAGTGGATTGGTATCTACGTATCGGTTGCTTTCGTTTGGTGAGTACCGAACGGATGATATTTCCTCAACCCTGAGAGCCAGAGACGATAAAAGTGCCACTGACCTGATCGCAATGCGGGGTGTCGTGCGCCGTTTGACGCCTGTTGAGTGCGAGCGGTTGCAGGGTTTTCCCGATAATCACACCCAAATTCCGTGGAATGGCAAGGCTTCGGCTGATTGTCCTGATGGTCACCGTTACCGGGCAATCGGAAATTCAATGGCTGTGCCTGTAATGGCATGGATTGGGAAACGAATTTTAATGCAAGCAAGGAATAAATAATGATGCGTTACAACGGAGTATCACTCTAGGAAATGATGAATTACCTCGTTAAATCGAAATTGTTCACTGAAACGACCAGGGCACGATCCCTATGAGGTGGTTGAATATCTGGCGTTGCTGATCCGCATCCGGTGACGGAATGCTGCTTCTTTGGCGAGGCTGCCTGTTGGAATACGTCGGGCTGGCATGAACTAAAATTGCAGTTGTGATTGTGTGACATGTCACGCGATTATCACTAAACCCGCTTTCAAAGCGGGTTATTGCTATGTGTCGATGCTAGATATTATTAGTGCAAGGGCTAACTTAGCTCTTGCGCTAATTTAGCTCAGGGGCTATTATTTAGGTATCAATAGGGGATTGTCGAATGTTTGAAATTAAGTTTCATGATGCTTTTAAGGAAGAATTAAAATCACTGCCTGATTCGCTGGAATTGCGCATGGTCGCGTTAATTAAGCGTTTGAGGGAAAACCCAACCAGCCTGAGAGAGCCGCATTCAAAACCGATAGAGGGATATAAAGGGCTGTTTGAGCTGAGAGCAAAAGCCAAAGACGGAATAGCCAGAAGTTTTTTTTGTTATGCCGCAGGGAAGAAAATCTATCTGTTAAGATGCTTTGTGAAAAAAACTAATGCCACTCCCCTGAATGAACTCAGGATAGCGATTGCGCGAAAAAATGAACTGACAGAACCATCAAGAGATTAAGAGGAAATATGATGCGTGATGACTTAGACCTCTACATTGAGGAAAGAACCAAAGAAAACCCCCGATTTAAAGCCACGTTAGCGGAAGAGGAGAAAGAGCTTGAGTTCGCGATTGAGATGCAGAATATGCTGACTGAATGGCGGAAACATGCTGGGCTGACCAGCGCTCAGGTTGCTGAAAAAATGGGTATCAAACCACCGACTGTATCAAAAATAGAAAGAAATATCGTTAAGGCATCCATTGATACACTCAGTCGCTATGCGCGTGCCTGTGGTGTTAACGATATCAAAATATCCTTATCATTAATAAAGTGATCGTTTTTTATTCTTTTGTTGCGGGTGCGCATAAGGGGGCATAACCCCCCATTCCCCGCACCAATCCGCAAGATCAAAAAAGGATCTCATGCCCCACAAAGCGCCAATACTGGTGCCTTTGAGATGATCTCTTGCTGGTGCATAAAAAGCACTGTATTTAGTGAGCAGGCGCGGCGGGGTCACGACTGCGCGTGGTAGCGTCTGGTAGCTTTGTTGGTCTCAAATTTCAGGATGTAATCATTCTGTATTGAAACTATATTTCTTCCAGACAAAAAAAGGCCACTCAGTAGGCGGCCTCTCGATCAATAATGCGGGCTATTCGTCCTCGTCCATATCCAACGAATACCGTTCAAACCGAATTACCTCCTCACCAATCCAGTCATTTAACTGTTTCATTTTGCTTTGCAATGGCATTAGCTCATTACGTACAAACACCTTAGCCGCCTTCTCCACATCACCAAAACCGCCTGTATTCTGTGGAATAATCCCCATCATCTGCGGTGGTACGCGATGTGCGGCCAATATGTCGTCACGGCTGGCATTCTTGATATTTAAAAATTCGTCTTTAGCTGCGGCTTCAGACAGTGGAATAGTCTGGATACCGTCTTTTTTACCGCCCGGCGCATATAAAAATAGATTGCGGAAATTACCTGGCCCCTTGGAATTTTTCAGCGCATCGCGGATATTGTCGATGTCGGATAGGTTTTGTGAGGCATCGCTGATATACAGGATATAACCTGCGTGGCTGCCGTTCAGGTAATACTTGCGGCGAAAAAGCGTAGCCGATTCATTTAGCAATGCCGACGGCAAAGCAGCTAAATACTCCGGCAATCCGTACAGTTCCTGATTAATATCGGGTTCAATCAGATGAAATACTTGCCCAGTCGGGAACGGGTATGGCTGGCTGTTGTAGCCATATTTCACAAACCAGTAGGTTTCCAGGTCTTCACCGCGTCGGGTGAACTTGGCTGGGCAATGATGCAGCTTCAAAGGCTGGCCGAGGCGATTATTGCGTTGTTCAAGATAAGCATTGCCAAATAGCATAAAGTCCAGCGCCCATGAATCGAATGCCTGTCGGCTAAGTAGCCGATGTGGGATAAAGGTACTGGTCAGGATGTTGCGTTTGACATAAACCGCGCTGCTGTGGTGCGGTGCCGAGCGAAACGACAGCGCCAGCCCGTTAAAACTGATTGGGGGTTCATACCAATTATCGACTAGCACACATTCCAAATAATCAAACACCTCGCGCCGGTCAAGGACGGGGATTGGATCGCCAAAGGTGAATGCTTCAATTGATGGGCTGGCCGTGGTTTTCACCGCCGGGCTGCGTTTTCTGTTTTTACGGCTCATCAGTAAACCTCAACAATATTTCTATGGTGGGGAGTGTCACCGGTAATCGGTTCATTAAACAGGGCGTGCATGGTGGCCCATGCCAGATCTGCGTGACTGGCTTCCTCGCTGCGGCTGGCTTGATAGGTCGGGCGGTTGCCGCTGGCGGTGGTAGAACGGCGGATCGCCATAAAACTTTGTGCAATGTCGGTCTGGCCGGCGTCAAACTCCAGCCGACGATGGTTGATAATGTCCCATGCCTTAAGTACCAGCGCGTTTTTAACGGCGGGGTTATAGACAAATTCCCGCACGGACGGGAAAAATTCTTTGACGTTTTGGTAAACCCCATGCCCGACGCCGGTCGAGTCAATGCCGATATATTCGACGTTGTACTGTTCCGTCAGTCGTTTGATGGCGTCAGATTGAGCGCGAAAGTTCATGCCACGCCACTGATGACGTTCAAGGATGCGGAATTTGCCACCCGGTACCCGCGGTGGAGCGACTACGACACAACCGGCACTGTCGCCATTCTCGCCACCTTTGGCGGGATCATAACCGATCCAGACAGGGTGATAACCATAGGGGCGTAGCATCAGGGGTTGCACATCGTCCCAGATTTCCCAGCTATCGACCATGCAACCCTGCATCAGTTGCAGTGAGAAAATGGATTCGATATCGTCCATAAACTCACACATCAGCAGGTTCTGGTACTCGTCCGGGCTATATTCCAGCCGTAACTGGTCAATATCAAACAGGTTACAGCCGCCTCTGACTGCATCTTCAACCGTGACAATCTGCCGCCACTGACCATCGGCACATCGTAGGCCGCTGGCTAATGCTTGATGGCTAATATCAATGTCAATGCGATTGGCCTTGGCGCGGCCACGGTTAAACAGTTTGCCTGACCAATACGGGTACGCGCCGTGGGTTAAGCTGGACGGTGTAGAAAAGTAAGTCTGGCGCCATTTTTTGTGCATCGCCATACCGGATGCTACTTTACGCAGTTCCTGAAATTTCGGAATCCAGAAATATTCATCCAGATAGAGATTGCCGTGATAGCTTTGCGCGGTGCGGGCATTGGTGCCGAGAAAATACAGGGTGGCGCCATTATTCAGGGTGATCGGGTCGCCTTTTAGTTCGGCGTCCACTTCCCGCGCCATTTCCAGGATGTACTGCTTGAATACGTGGGCCTGCGCTTTACTGGCAGAGAGAAATATCTGATTGCGTCCGGTAGTCAACGCATCGATCAGGGCTTCACGGGCAAAAAAGAATGTCGCACCAATTTGACGGGATTTCAGGATATTGCGGATACGATGCGCTAATCCGGCGTGATACCAATCATGTTGATAATCGAACAGGGTCGAGCGGAAAATGTCTTCCAGCTTTTTGACTTGTTCTTCACTGAACACGTTCTTTTCCGGTGGCCGGCGCTCACCTTTGTTGCGGTTAGCAATTTTGGGGTTCAGATCGGCTTCATTACCGCCGCGGCTGTATTTCCTGATCCGCGCTTGTCGTTCTAACTGACGGTGCAGCAGGTCAATTTCCTTAAAGTCCTTGCCTTCTTTTTGCTCCTTGGCGATAAGCTGACATAACCGTGCTTCAAGAGATAACTCGACTCGTTCAAACGAGGTCACCTCATCCCATTTGTCGCGACGTTTCCAGCTATGGATAGTTGATGCTTTCTCGTTGAGCATTTCCGCAATCCGTGCGATCCGGTACCCGTTAAAATACAGGTGCATTGCGTGCTTACGGGGATCAAAATCGGGCGTTGTTTTCATGCTGCCAGACTACAGACCCGTCCGTCATTTCTCTGTGTCTGCCCTGTGTGCCAGCCCAGACACAACCGCATTTTATTGTTTCCTCGACATGACGATACAAACTAGTAGGCCATGACTGATTCATTGATAATCGGGGCTTGCAATGCCGAAGAAATCCAAACCTTTTCGAATCTGTGTGGAAGGTGCAACCACAGACGGGCGCAAGGTTCAGCGTGAATGGCTGACACAGATTGCCGCCAACTATGACCCGCAGACCTACGGTGCACGTATCAACATGGAACATTACAATTTTTCGTGGAGTCCGCGCTTTGGCGATGTGGAATCGGTTTTTACCGAAGAAATCAAGGACGGTGCGCTGGCGGGCAAGCTGGGGCTGTATGGGATACTTTTACCCACCGATGATCTGGTGGAAATGAACCGTAAGCGTCAAAAGGTTTACACCTCCGCCGAAATCAACCTGGATTTTGCTGACTTCGGCGGGGCGTATCTGGTGGGATTGGCCGTTACTGACAGTCCGGCGAGCCTTGGCACTGAAATGTTGCAGTTTAGCGCTAATGCGACCAATAATCCGCTGAATTCGCGCAAGCAGCATCCGAACAATGTTTTTACTGCCACGGAAGAAACTTTGCTCGAATTTATTGATTTGTTAGAGGAAACCGAAAAAATCTCTCTCTTTTCCTGTGTACAGACGTTCTTCCAGAAAAAGCAGCAGAGTGATGATACTCGTTTTACCGATATCCATCGGGCCGTCGAACTGTGTGCCCAAGAGCAGCAGGCCACGGTGGAAATCGTAAACACACTTTCTCAACAAATAGGCAAAATAACTGCTATCAAACAGAAGCAAACCGAACTTGAAACCCAGCTTAGTGACTTAAAAACTCAGTTGAGTCAGCAAGACAGCCAGAAAACACACCGACCTGTTTCGCTGGGATCGCCGAACGCCGACACTCCAGTCAGTAAACATCTGACCAACTGTTAATGGAACAACCCCATGAAGAACGAAACTCGATTTAAATTTAACGCCTTTCTGATGCGTCTGGGTGAAATTTACGGTGTGGACGCCACGGCATTTACAGGCAAGGTAGAAGTCAATCCATCAGTTGCCCAGACGTTGGAAGAGGAAATCCAGCAAAGTGCCGATTTTCTGCAAAAAATTAACATGGTTCCCGTCAGCGAGCAGTCGGGCGAAGCGATTGGGCTAGGTGCCGGTTCGACTATTGCAGGGACGACAGACACCGACAGTAAGGAGCGAGAAACTTCCGATCCGACCCGACTCAACGCTATTGAGTATAAATGCGAACAAACCAACTTTGACACTAGCATTCCTTACAAAAAACTTGACTTGTGGGCGAAATTTCAAGATTTCCAGTTACGTATCCGTAACGCCATTATCCGTCGTCAGGCATTGGACCGCATTATGATCGGCTGGAATGGGGTTAAACGCGCCAAAACTTCAAACCGCGTTCAATATCCACTATTGCAGGATGTAAATATCGGCTGGTTGGAAAAAATCCGACAGGGTGCACCGGATCATGTCATGAGCAATATCACTGACGAAGCCGGTAAGGTTATATCTGAAACCATCCGTGTAGGAGAAGGCGGCGATTTCAATAATCTTGACGCATTGGTGATAGATACCGTCAACAATGCTATCGACCCAGAATATCAGGATGATACGGAACTGGTGGTCATCTGTGGCCGTGAACTGCTGGCTGACAAATATTTCCCGTTGGTCAATCAGTCGCAGCCCAACACCGAAAAAATGGCGGCCGATGTGATTATCAGCCAGAAACGTATCGGTAATTTGCCCGCAGTGCGTGTACCGTATTTCCCGCCCAAAGCCTTGCTAATTAGCCGTCTGGATAATCTGTCTATCTATTATCAGGAAGGCACCCGCCGACGTTCTGTGCTGGATAACCCCAAACGTGATCGCATTGAAAACTACGAATCAGTCAATGAGGCGTATGTCGTTGAAGACTATCGCGGTGTGGCCCTGATTGAAAATATCGAGATGTTGGCAGCCAGCAAAAAAGCAGCGTCGTTGCAGCCAGATAATGCCGTACCTGAGCACAATGCCGACACTGAGGAACCATAATGGCTAGCCTGTGGCAGCGTCACCGAATGCGATTACAGGCGACCGAGGCTGCTCAACTGAGTCGCCCCGCGCTGCAAAATCACGGCGGTTATAACCAGATGCTGCTGATGCTGGAGCAAGACCGCCGTCATCTTAAAAAAATCCAGTCTATGGAGCGCAAAGCGCAGCACAAAAGGCAGATCTTGCCTAAATATGCGCCGTGGATTACTGGGGTATTACAGGGGGGCATAGGTCATCAAGATGATGTGCTGATGTATGTCCTGCTGTGGCGCATTGATGCCGGTGATTATGATGGTGCGCTGGATATCGCCGAGTATGCGTTACAGCACCGACTTGCTATGCCTGAAAATCATGAGCGGACAACGGGCTGTGCCGTTACAGAAGAGATCGCCGAAGCAGCCCAGCGTTGCTATACCGCTAAATCTCCGGTGCCTCTTGCCACGCTGGAACGGGCGGCCAATCTCACCCACGATCAGGATATGCCCGATAAGGTGAGGGCGGAGTTATATAAATGGCTCGGTTACAGCCAGCGGGATAACAATCAGCCGCAGCCTGCCTATTGTTCGCTGAGCAGGGCTTTAGAACTGAACAATCATGTTGGCGTGAAAAAAGACTTAGAGCAACTTGCCAGAGCGCTCCGCAGTCAGAAACACGACAACACATAACCGAACGTGCCAACGCGCCGGGGCGGCACGGGGTGGCGAAGTCTCAACGCCCTGTTCACCGCCCACCTATTCAGGGGGCAATATGGATTTTATTTCAACCGCACCCGCAACGGATAAACAGGCCACCATGACCAGTGCCCCGTTTTTTCCTGCTATTGAGATCAGTCGTTACCGTGACGAGATGCGCACAGATGGTACGGTCACCGCGCCGAGATTACATCAAGCAATTTCCAACGCCATTGTTGAGGTTAATCGCGAGCTGAACCATTGGCGGCTGAGCCATATTGATGAGGGATACTCATCACTGGCCGATATTCCCGCCGGCACTCTCAATGGCGAGAGTGAGTTGGTTTATCTCTATCGTCGAGCGGTGTTTTGCCTGACTAAGGCGAATCTGATCGAGCGTTACCGCGATATCGACACGACTCAGACCGGCAGTAAAAAGGCTGAGGCAATGGAAATCACCATTGACGACCTGTGGCGGGATGCGCAATGGGCGATGCGCCGGATACAGGGGCGGGATCATGTCATTGTGGCGTTGATCTAATGCGGGTAAGGGCACAACAGTATGACACCGTGGATTCCTTATGCTGGCGCCACTATGGACGAACACAGGGAGTCACCGAACGGGTATTAGCAGCCAATCCCGGTTTGGCTGATATTGGGGCCATCTTGCCGCAGGGTACCGAGATTGAACTGCCTGAAATCACGCCTGCTGCTGTAACGCCCATCATTCAATTATGGGATTAGAAAATGAGCAAGCAACCGGATTTATGGGCCGATTTATTGAATGGCCTGAAAAATTCATGGCCGCAGATATCCGGCTCCTTACTGGCTGTACTGATCTGTTATGGTCGCCTGATTTATGACGGTGTAGAGCGAAAAAAATGCTGGGTTGAACCGTTGCTATGTGGCGGGTTGTCGTGGGGTGTTTCCAGCGGGCTGGAACTGTTTGGCATTCCCGGCAGTGTTTCACCGGCTTTGGGGGGCGCCATTGGTTTTATTGGTGTTGAAAAACTGCGTGAATTTGCCCTTCGCGCAATCAATAAACGTTTAGGAGACAAATCACATGACTAGAGGTGTTCGCAACCATAATCCGGGCAATATCCGCCACGGTGATAAATGGCTGGGATTACACGACACACAAACAGACCCGTCATTTTGTCAATTTGTATCACCAGAATATGGCATACGGGCCATTATCAAGATTATCCGCAATTATGAACGAAAATACGGATTGAACAGTATCCGGCAGATAATTTCTCGTTGGGCACCCCCGAATGAAAATGATACCGAAAATTACATTGCATATATGAGCCGGGCGGTTGGTATTCCCTGTAATGCGGTGATTGATGTTGATAATCCGGTGATCATGACCCGATTGGTTTGCGCCATCATTCAAATGGAGAACGGACAGCAACCATATGCCGATATGATCATTAAACGGGCGTTTGCGCTGTTATGAGGTTTAATCTATATTCACCTTGAGTACGCTGGTGGCAGTGTCTGGCCTGCTCTGGTTCTATTACGGTGAGTATCAGCAAAAAAGCGATGAATACCAAACGCTGAACCAGCGGTATGAGCAACAGCAAACCATTACCGATAACGCATTCCAGACCATCAGGATAATCAATGATATCTCACGGGTTAATAACGAAAATCGGAAGCGATCAGCCGTGGATGCTGCACAAATTCAGGCGGCTATCAACACTGTTGTTGTCGGTAATGATTGCGCCCGTCGTGCTGCTCCTGATAGGGCTGTTGTCCGGTTGCAGCAGCACGCGAACCGAATACGTTCAGGTACCGTTGATGCCGATTCCGATGCATCTGCTCGCTGACTGTCTGCCCCCGGTCATATCCGACACAATGACATGGGGTGATAGCTTGTTGCTGAATGCACAGTTACTGGCGGTTATTGAACAGTGCAATCTGGATAAACAGGCCATTCGACAAATAGAACAGATTAGATAGGTGACACATGAATAAGCCTAACGCTTTGCGGAAAGTCCTGACAGAAAAGATCCCCTACTTGCGCGACAACCCTGAATACCTGCATTTGTTTGTTGAAGATGGCGTCGTTTTGGCGACAATGGCACTCTCCTTGTCTTACGAATATGAATACACGCTAAACCTGATTATTGAAGCCTATCCCGATGATCAGGATGTGCTCATGGTGGTTATCGTGCACTGGATACGCGAGCACCAGCCAGATATTTTCGCTCATCCTGACAATCGCCGCAGCGGCTTTACTTTTGACGTGAATATTCTCAATGATGACACCGCTGATATCAGTATCGATCTGAAACTGACCGAGCGTGTACTGGTCACCCAGCAAGGGCAGGTTAGCACGGTGTGCGCCGTTCCTGAGCCTGAAAACCCGTTTGACAGGTGGTGAGATGAACGGTGACGCATTGCAGCCTTTGGATACCGCACTAACCGCCCTGTTGAATCAACTTTCTCCCGCCAGTCGAAAGCAGCTAGCCCGTGATATCGCACGGGACTTACGACAGAGCCAAATGCAACGTATCCGATCCCAGCGTAACCCTGACGGCAGCCGTTTTACCCAACGCAAGGCACAAACCCGCACTGTACAGCATGGTATAAAATTTATCTGGCGCGGTGAACCTCGCACCTTGAAAAATTGGCAAATCCGCAAGGGCAAGAAGGGTGAAACGATTACCGGTTATGATGCTGAGCGTAAAGGGCAGCGTACTTTTTACAAACGCGATATCCAACGTTTTCTGGACGTCAAAACCGACCGGATAAGTACCCGAAAATCCAATAAAAAGTCCCGCATGTTTAAGAAACTGGCTACTGCGCGTTACTTACGTCTGTCCGCCAGTGAGCGGGAAGCCATTATCTTTTTCGCATCGAAAGTCACTGCGGTTGCTCGTGTGCATCAGTTCGGATTAAAGGAACGTATGAGAGGGAAAAACATTGAAGCCAAATATCCATCGCGGCGACTTTTGGGACTGACACAGAGCGATATTCAACATATCGAAGACCAGATATTTTCCCATCTCATCCACGGATGTGTGCCAGTCAGTACACAAACCTCATGACGTGCAGGTGAGGGTTTGGGGTGACATTGTTGTCTGCATGAACACACAATTAACTGAATTGTTGCGCCGATTGCGCAACCTGATCCGAATCGGTGTTATTACCCAGGTAGATACTACACGGGGAATGTGCCGGGTTATGACAGGCAATCTTGAAACTGACTGGTTGCATTGGTTGACATCCAGAGCGGGAAGTTCCCGAACATGGTGGGCGCCCAGTGTTGATGAGCAGGTTTTATTGTTATCCCTTGGTGGTGACTTGACCACGGCCTTTATACTGCCTGCGATCTTTTCTGATGAGTTTCCAGCCCCTTCGGCATCACCAGAAGCGGTGTGTATCGCTTTTCCTGATGGTGCCGTGATGGAATACGAACCACAGATCAGCGCGTTAACTGTCACAGGTATTAAGACCGCCACGATTACCGCGTCGGCTTCCGTGCATGTTATTGCACCAGAAATCACTTGTATGGCCGACAATCAGATCACATTGGATACACCCACCGTCATTTGCACCCACCATCTGACTACGGGCAGTCTGGAAGTGCAAAAAGGCGGCACTATGCGTGGCAATATCGTTCATGTAGGGGGTGAATTCAGTTCTAACGGGGTTGTGGTGGATTCGCACCGACACCACGGTGTGCGCTCCGGTGACAGTACATCGGGAGTTCCCATATCATGATGTACCTTGGTATGCATCGACAGACGGGTGAGGCTATCAGCGATATCGCCCATGTTCGCCAGTCAGTCAGCGATATCTTGCTAACGCCGATGGGTAGCCGTATTACTCGCCGCCAATATGGTTCGTTGTTATCTGAATTGATTGATGCGCCCCAAAATCCTGCTTTACGTCTGCAAATTATGGCTGCGTGCTATACCGCCATCCAGCGATGGGAACCCCGCATTACCCTGGCCGCTATCACTATCAATCAAGGTGAAGCCGGACACATGACTGTTGATATCAGCGGCCAGTATCAGCTATCCAATGCCCCGGTTGCTTTTTCTGTGCCTGTGGGGTGACCATGCCGACCATCGACCTTAGCCAGTTACCGACGCCGGAGGTTGTCGAACTGCTGGATTTCGAAACCCTGCTGGCCGAGCGAAAAGAAAAACTGATTTCACTGTATCCGCCAGAGCATCGCGGTGCTATCACCCGCACGTTGGCGCTGGAATCCGAACCCATCACCAAACTGTTGCAGGAAAACGCCTATCGGGAATTGCTCTTGCGTCAGCGCGTTAATGAGGCAGCGCGGGCGGCGATGGTAGTGTATGCCACAGGCAGCGACTTAGACCAACTGGGGGCGAATAACAATGTACAGCGTTTGGTATTACAGCCCGCTGACAATCTCGCCATACCGCCGATCTCTGCGGTGCTGGAATCTGACGCTGATTTTCGGGTACGCATTCCTCAAGCGTTCGAGGGGTTAAGCGTCGCCGGCCCTGTGGCATCCTATGAATACCATGCGTGCAGTGCTGACGGACGGGTTGCCGATGCATCGGTGATAAGCCCAGCGCCTGCCTGTGTCACAGTCAGTATTTTGTCACGTGAGGGGAACGGCGCGGCCAGTGATGAATTGATTGCGGTCGTGAATACTGCCTTGAATGATGAGGATGTTCGCCCCGTGGCGGATCGCCTGACTGTTCGGTCTGCGGAGATTGTCGATTATCAAATTGATGCCGTGCTGTACCTGTACCCAACCCCGGAATATGAGCCGATATTGCAGGCTGTGCGTGAACGGCTGGCGCGTTACACTGCCGAGCAACACCGGATTGGCCGCGATATCGTGCGCAGTGCCATTTTTGCTGTCTTGCATATGCCCGGTGTTCAGCGTGTTCACCTGAAAGCTCCGGCTCAGGATGTGATTCTGGATAAAACTCAAGCGAGTTTTTGCACACGTGTGCAGGTAGTGATTGGGGGAGCGGATGAATAACCGTTTGTTACCTGTTGGATCATCACTGCTGGAAGTGGCCGCCGCTGAAGCCCTCGCCAGTCTGTCAAATGTGCCGGTTCCCCTGCGTGACTTGTGGAGTCCTGAGCGGTGTCCAGTGCAGTTTTTACCCTATCTGGCGTGGGCGTGGTCGGTTGACCGCTGGGACATGGACTGGCCGGAGAATACTAAACGCGAGTCAATTAAGGCGTCGATGTTTGTTCATAAACATAAGGGAACCATTGGCGCAATCCGGCGAATAGTGGAACCATTCGGTTATCTCATCCGTGTTATCGAATGGTGGCAAACAAATGATGCCCCCGGCACTTTCCGGTTGGATATTGGCGTCATGGAAACCGGTATCACCGAGACCACCTATCAAGAACTAGAACGGTTGATTTTTGATGCCAAACCCGCTTCACGGCATTTGGTCGGTATGTCTATTCAGTTGGAGACCAGTGGCGAAAATTATTGCGCTGTCGCCAGTTACAGCGGTGATGTATTAACCGTTTACCCCTATATCTCGGAATTAATTACCGCCATTGGCTCTGATGTAGTAGGGGTTGGAGTGCATATTATTGATGATGTGAGGATTGAATCATGAGGACCAAATATTTTGCCCTGTTAACTCAATTGGGCGCGGATAAGCTGGCAAATGCCGCCGCGTTGGGTACCAAGATTGAAATCACCCATATGGCTGTTGGTGATGGTGGCGGAAGCTTGCCGACACCAGATACTGCACAGACTAAACTGGTTAACGAACGCCGTCGTGCGGCGATTAATGAGTTAAATGTTGATCCCAAGAATACTAACCAGATTATTGCCGAGCAGGTAATCCCCGAAAACGAGGGCGGTTGGTGGATACGGGAAATTGGCTTGTTTGATAAAGACGGCATTTTGATTGCCGTCGGAAACTGCGCGGAGACTTACAAACCGCAGTTACAGGAAGGCGCTGGGCGTACACAGACTATTCGTATGGTCTTGATTGTCAGCAGCACTGACACAGTAACATTGAAAGTTGATCCCTCCGTGGTGCTGGCAACGCGGGAATATGTGGACGAGTCGATTCAAACTCATGTGAAGAACCCTAACCACCCTGACGCTACGCTAAAAGATAAAGGTGTCGTTGTTTTGAGTAGTGCGGTAGACAGTAGTAGCGAAATCCACGCGGCAACCCCGAAGGCGGTTAAGGCGGCGTATGACTTGGCAAATGTCGCGGACAATAACGCTAATGGCCGTGTGCCTGCTAGTCGTAAGGTGAACGGGAAGGCGCTTTCCTCTGATATTTCACTGAATGCGGGGGATATTGGGGCGTATACCAAAGGGGAAATTGATTCTCGTGTGAATGAAATCAGCATACTGGCAAACACGGTAAACCAGAATGCGACCGATGCTAATGATAATGCAAATAGTCGATTGTCCAGGAAAGAGAATGGCGCTGACATTCCTGACAAAAATGTTTTTGTGAAAAATCTCAATTTGTTGGAAACGGTAGTGTTGGCTAAAGGAGCAGTACCGAGCAACCGGAAAATCAACGGTAAGGCGTTGACAGGGGATCTAAGTTTGAGTGCTGGAGATGTGGGAGCATATACGCGAGCAGAGAATGATAATACTTTCTTGCGTATTTCTAGCGATAAAAGCGCCACCGTTGGTAGTTTACTGATTGATAGCAAAACGCCCTTTCCTGAATTGCGTTTCAAATCGAAAGATGGGTATGTGGTAGGAATTAACGGCTCAGAAGGAAAATTGTTGCATATCTATTCTAACGATCCGAGCAATCGGCGGCGTTACAATATACTAATACCTGAGCGAAGTGGTACTCTTGCGCTACAAAATGCAGCGATAAAATCTGAAAATGGTTGGTGGCAATGTGGGGATACGGGGATAATTATTCAATGGGTTAAAGTTACATCCAGTCAACAATCATGGGTAAAAGTCAATTATCCAATTTCTTTTAAAAATAAGTTTTTTGGCTATATTGCCAGTATGTCGAGTATCAATACATCAACGGGTCACACATTAGTACGTAATGCAACACTATCGACATTTGAGTATCAAGCTGGCACTCCTAACAATAATGAGAATCCAGACAGAGTTGTACATATATTATTTTGGGGGGTATAAATGGTTTATTTCTCCAGAAAAGAAGGCGCTTTTTATAATGAAGCTTATAAAGAATGCGTTGAAATAACAGCAGAAAAACACAATGAATTACTCGCCGGGCAATCGCGCGGTTTATCAATTGTCAGTAGTAAAGAGGGTTATCCAGTACTCATTGAACGTGCTCCGTCCGTTTATCATAAATATGATGGTGAAAAATGGATAATATCAGAAAGTGGTAAGGTACAACTTAGGCAGGAACAGCAGCAACAAGCAGAACATAAGAAACAGCAACTTATGCTCACGGTAGGTAAACAGATAGCCCCGTTACAAGATGCGGTAGATTTGGGGATGGCGAGTGATGAGGAAAAATCGCTGTTAGCCGCTTTGAAAAAATATCGGGTATTACTGAACCGCGTTGATGTTAATTTAGTACCAGATATTCATTGGCCTGAAAACCCCTCAGAATAATGGAATCAGAGCCGCAGTAGTTTAGTTCTTATTTGAGCGGCTCTGACTATTTGATATCGGGAGCCTGTGAGGTATCTACCCTATTTCTCATCTCTATTTATGCAACTTCTTCTATTTTAAGTTTCATAGTGCGTAATGTAACGACTGAATCTTTTAATTCGATGACTTCTTATTAATTGCTCAGGGGGTAAATGTCCTTGTGACTTTTTTGATATCCTCCACTTTGTGCTATCCCTGATACTTACCCAATCAACTGAATTTTATTGTCACAGCGATCACCATAGCGAAATCATCATTACGGGAGTCTTTCGCTATGGCACAAGATTATCATCATGGCGTCCGCGTGCAGGAAATCAACGAGGGCACGCGCACCATTACCACTGTCAGCACCGCTATTGTCGGGCTAGTCTGCACAGCGGATGATGCTGACACCAAAACTTTTCCCTTGAACACACCTGTCTTGTTAACCGACGTTCTGACTGCCAGTAGTAAGGCTGGAAAAACGGGCACACTGTCCCATGCTCTGCGAGCAATTGCCGACCAGTCCAAACCCGTGACTGTTGTTGTGCGTGTGGCTCAAGGGGAAACCGAAGTCGAAACCACGTCGAATATCATTGGCGGCGTTACCGACGATGGTAAAAAAACGGGAATGCAGGCGCTGCTTGCGGCACAAGGTCAGCTCGGTGTTAAACCACGCATTCTAGGTATACCCGGTCACGATACCCAACCTGTTGCGGCGGCTCTCGCGGGTATTGCCCAGAAATTGCGGGCAATGGCTTATGTCAACGCCTATGGCTGCAAGACCATCTCAGAGGCTATCAACTACCGCAACAACTTTAACCAGCGCGAACTGATGTTGATTTGGCCGGATTTCCTCAGTTGGGATACGGTCAAAAATAGCGGGTCTATTGCATACGCAACGGCTCGTGCGTTGGGCCTGCGTGCCAAAATCGACGAGGAAACCGGCTGGCATAAAACCCTGTCCAACGTTGGTGTTAATGGTGTGACAGGGATTTCTGCCGATGTTTTTTGGGATTTGCAAGATGTTGCCACCGATGCCAACCTACTTAACCAGAGCGCCGTTACGACCTTGATCCGCAAGGACGATTTTCGCTTCTGGGGTTCCCGCACCTGTTCGGATGATCCACTGTTTCAGTTCGAAAGTTACACACGCACGGCGCAGGTACTGGCCGACACGATGGCTGATGCGCATATGTGGGCGATTGACAAGCCACTGACACCTTCGCTGGTACGCGACATTATCGAAGGTATTAATGCCAAGCTGCGCGAACTGAAATCCAATGGTTACCTGATCGACGGTCAGTGCTGGTATGACGACAGTGTTAACACCAAGGACACCCTGAAAGCAGGCAAACTGTTCATTGATTACAACTACACGCCGATCCCGCCATTGGAAAACCTGCTGTTGCGCCAGCGCATCACTGACCAGTACCTGATGAATTTCGCCAACGGCATTAACAGCTAAGGGGCTACTCGTGGCATTACCTCGTAAACTCAAATACCTGAATTTGTTCAATGACGGCAACAATTACATCGGTGTTGTAGAAGAAATGACGCTTCCTAAACTGAGCCGTAAGCTTGAAGCCTATCGCGGCGGTGGTATGAATGGCACTGCCTCGGTGGACTTGGGGCTGGATGATGGCGCACTAGATGCCGAATTTTCTCTCGGTGGTGTCGAGTCCCAACTTTACCGACAGTGGGGTATTGAGAAAGTGGACGGTGTTTCTCTGCGCTTTAACGGCTCCTTTCAGCGTGATGATACCGGGGAAGTGATTGCGGTCGAAGTCGTGATGCGTGGCCGCTTTTCGGAATTTGACCACGGCAGCTACAAACAGGGCGACAACAGCCAGACCAAAGTCAGCGCCAAAAATACCTACTTTAAACTAACGTGGGATGGAGAAGTCCTGATCGAAATCGACACCGTTAATATGGTGGAAATCGTTGGTGGTGTTGACCGTCTGGAAGCCCACCGACGCGCCATCGGTTTGTAACAATTGAACGCTTATCATCTATAAATCACCATAGGAACATTCACCATGATTGAACAAACCCCTGTTGCCCAGCCGGAACACGCTACAGTGACATTGGAAGAACCTATTACCCGTGGTGCAACCACCATCAGCGATGTCGTTGTGCGTAAGCCCAACAGTGGCGCACTGCGTGGTGCCCGTTTGCAGGCCCTGATGGAAATGGACGTCGATTCTATGATGTTGGTTTTGCCTCGTGTCACCGCGCCGGTACTGACTAAAAATGATTTGTTGCTGATGTCGCCCGGCGATCTGATTAACCTCTGCATTGAGGTGGTTAATTTTTTGTTGCCGAAGTCGGTGAAGTCCGATTTCCAGCATCAATAACCGTTGATGAACTGGTGGCAGATATTGCCACCGTGTTTCATTGGCCGCCTGCTGTGACAACTGAGATGGGCCTGCCTGAATTGTTGGCATGGCGTTACCGGGCCATGAAACGGAGTGGGGCCGATAATGAGTGACCGAAACTTACGCCTGCAAGTTATCCTGAATGCCGTTGATAAAATTACCCGTCCTTTCAAGAGTGCGCAGGCTTCTAACAAACGGCTGGCTGAAACCCTTCGCCAGTCGCGCCAGCAACTCCGGGAACTGAACCAGCAGGCCGGACGGATCGATGGTTTTCGCAAGGTAAAGCACCAATTGCTAGAAACCCGGCAGGTTTACCGCAGCGCTACCGAACGCGTGGCAGCACTGAACCGTGAAATTAACGCCAGTCAGAACCCGACACAGGCCCAAATCAACCAGCTACAGCGGGCAAAAAACGCAGCCAGGCAGTTCGAGGAAAAAAATCAATCCCTGAGTCAGTCCCTGCAACGTCAGCGTGATGCCTTGCGCGCCAGCGGTATCTCAACTAACCAGCTTGGACAGGCGCAGAGACGGATAAACGCGGACATCAACCACACAACCAATATGCTCCAGCAACAGGAGCAGCAGCTTGGGCGTTTGAGACAGCAAGAACAACGGTTGGCTAATGCCCGCTCTCGCTACCAAAAAATGAAAGATGTGCATAACCAAATGACGGCAACCGGTGCTGCGGCAACGGCAGCGGGTGTTGGTGCGCTCTATGGTGCTAAACGGGTGATGATGCCGGGTTATGACTTTGACGTGGGGATGTCGAAGGTGCAAGCGCTGACCCGTCTGGATAAGCATTCTCCTGAACTAAAAAAATTGCAGGAGCAGGCGCGGCATTTAGGCGCAACAACGGCATTCACCGCCAATCAGGTCGCGCAGGGACAGAGTTTTTATGCAATGGCCGGCTTTACTCCAGACCAGATACGATCAGCCATGCCTAGTACATTGGCGATGTCATTGGCGGGTGATACCGATTTAGCCGCGACGGCGGACATTGGTTCCAATATCCTGACGGGTTTTAAGCTGAAATCCGAAGAAATGGGGCGGGTGAGTGACGTACTAGTGGGTGCTTTTACTCGTTCTAACACTAATCTGATGATGCTGGGTGACACCATGAAGTATGTCGCCCCTGTAGCGGCAGGATTAGGGGTTGATATTGAAACCGCCGCTGCAGCGACGGGTAAGCTCGGTGATGCCGGTATTCAGGGTAGTATGGCGGGTACCTCCCTAAGATCCATTTTAGGACGACTGGCTGAACCGCCTGCTGCTGCCGCGAAAGCGTTGGCAAAACTGAACATTCAGACTAAGGATGCCAAGGGTAATCTCCGTGCCTTGCCGGATATCCTGACTGAGCTGGACAAGAAAACGACTAAAATGGGTAACGCTCAGCGTGCCGGCATTTTCAAAGCCATTGCCGGGGAAGAAGCCTTTTCCGCTCTGTCGGTATTGGCTGAAAGAGCCGGTACGGGGGAATTGCAGAAATTCATCAAAGAATTGAAGAACGCCCAAGGTGAGGCAAGGAAAGTCGCCGATACTATGACTAATAACCTTGACGGCGACCTGAAAAGTCTGTCATCGGCGTGGGAAGATATCGGTATTCAAATTTTTGGCGGTGTGAACAGTCCTTTGCGTGGGATCACCCAGCGTATCACCAAAATTATCAGTAAAACGGGTGAGTGGATGAAGGCCAACCCTGAACTGACCAAAACGTTAACAATGGTGAGTATCGGGCTGGGTATTATTTTGACGGTTTTTGGTGCGATTATGCTGGCATTGGTTGCTCTGTTGGGACCACTGGCAATCGTTAAATTTGGCCTGTCAGTGTTGGGTATCAAGGGAGCAGGTTCAATGCTACGTCTTGGTAACGTGTTTTCCTATATTGGGAAAATGGCGATGTGGCTGGGGCATGTTATGTGGACAAACCCCATTTTAGCGGTTATCGGTTTGATTGCTGTGGGCGCTTACCTGATCTGGCAATATTGGGACAAACTCGGCCCGTGGTTCCAGAACTTATGGAACAACATTTCGAACTATGTTTCCACCACATGGGAAAACATCAAACAGCGGGCATTAGCCAAATGGAATGAGCTGGTCGCTGACACGAAAAAAATTCCGTCCGAATTTAAGAAGATTGGCGGTGAGTTTGTTGAAAATCTTAAGGCAGGCATTGAGGAAAAATGGGAATCCCTGAAAAAGAAATTCTCCGAACTGGGCAAGATGGTTAAAGACGCCTTGACTCCTGACTTTATGCAGGAAGAAAACCAAGATCCCAAGCAAAAGGCGGCATTGAATGCTTATAAGGAAGCTACCGGTCCGATTGGCGGCATACTGGCGGGTGGATTCGATAAAGGTGGTTACATCCCGACGGGCAAGATTGGTATCGTGGGGGAATATGGCCCGGAGATCATCAATGGCCCCGCCCGCGTCACCAGTCGCCGTCAAACGGCTGCATTGGCGACAATCGCGGCCCTATCTGTAGGGGCAGTCTCGCCAGTCAGCGCCCAAAATGCTCCGTTGCATCCATACAGTTTGCCCGCGTCACAGTATCAGACATCGGTTGTTTCAGTTGCTAACCAGATCCAGGACAACAGACGATCCATTTATGAAATTCATATACACGCCGTTCCCGCACAATCCGCACAGGATATTGCTCAGGCGGTGGCTCGTGAACTGGATCGCCGTGAGCAACAACAACGCGCCCGCGCCCGTAGCTCATTTTCTGATAGAGAGGACTTTTATTCATGATGGCCGCATTGGGTTTATTTGTCTTTATGCTGAAAACCACGCCATACCAGAGCTTGCAACACCAACAATCATGGCGCTATGGATTTAACAATCGGGTGGATGCCCGTCCTGCTTTCCAGTTTATGGGGCCAAATAACGATACTATTATACTGTCCGGTACCCTGTACCCTGAAATCACCGGAGGCCGGTTGTCCTTGCTGGCCCTGCAATTGATGGCTGAGAGTGGCAAGGCATGGTCATTTCTGGATGGCAGCGGCACGATTTACGGC
The DNA here is from genome assembly GCF_042879335.1 of Photorhabdus sp. RM96S. Classification (NCBI taxonomy): domain Bacteria; kingdom Pseudomonadati; phylum Pseudomonadota; class Gammaproteobacteria; order Enterobacterales; family Morganellaceae; genus Photorhabdus; species Photorhabdus sp. RM96S. The sequence goes on from NZ_JBHFKT010000020.1 coordinate 49,422, forward strand.
ATGTTTATTATTGAAAGTATCGACCAGACCAAAAGTGAATTTTTTATCGACGGTACCGCTCGTAAAATTGACTTTACCGTCACGTTGCGCCGTGTGGATGACAATTTAGGGGAGATGTTCGGCGACCTTCGCACCCAAATGACTGACTTGAAAACCCGTGTCACACACAAATTGGGCGGGCTATTTTCATGATTTCTTTACCTGATATGCTAAAACTAGATTGGGTAACCGGCAAAACTAATACACCTGTGTATGTTCTCAGTGCTGGTGACAAAAATGTCAATGCCCGCATTCAGTCACGGTTAATTTCCCTGAATCTAACCGACAATCGGGGTTTTGAGGCTGACCAGTTGGATATTGAACTGAATGATAGCGATGGTCTGTTATCTCTGCCTCGTCGTGGGACGGAGTTATCTCTGCATCTGGGCTGGCAGGGGGAATCACTGATCCACAAAGGTAAATTTATTGTGGATGAAATCGAATACAGTGGTGCGCCGGACAAGATAATCATCCGTGCCCGTAGTGCAGATTTTCGGGCGACGCTTAATATCAATCGCGAGGTGGCTTATCACCAGAAAACGATCAACGATATTGTGCACACTATTGCCGTGCGTAACGATTTGACGCCGAAAGTGGACAAAATGCTAGCCAACATCACCCTCAGTCATATTGACCAGACCAGCGAATCCGACGGCAATTTTCTAACCCGGTTGGCAAAACAGGAGGGTGCCATTGCCATGATCAAGAATGGCTATTTGCTTTTTATCCGACAGGGGCAGAACAAAGCCGCCAGCGGACAGTCCCTGCCTTCGGTTATCATTACCCGGCAGTCTGGAGACGGTCACCGTTTTTCACTGGCTGACCGGGGCGCTTACACCGGCGTTTCCGCCAGTTGGCTTAATATCCGTAACCCGAAGCAAAAAGAGAATATCACTGTCAAACGCAAGCGAAGTAAGACCAATCAGCAGCAAGAAGAGAAAAAACAGGACCATTATCTGGTTGGCAGTGAGGGCAACGTTTTTGTGATGAAGCACATCTATGCTAACAAGGCCAATGCCGAACGTGCAGCTAAAGCAGAATGGGAGAAAATTCAGTGCGGTGTTGCTTCGTTCTCAATCCAACTGGCAAAGGGGCGGCCAGAGTTGTTCCCTGAAATGAAAGTCAGGGTGAGCGGCTTTAAGCCCGAAATCGACACGGCAGACTGGACGCTGGTGACTGTCACACACACACTGAATGACAGTGGATTAACGTCATCCTTGCAATTGGAAGTGAAAATTTCTGATTCAGATATGATATAGTTGCTTTAGTGCCAGTTTCAGCTATGGCAACCTGTTTGTTGAGGTACTCGCGTTATGATGAGATGCCCCTTATGCGGCCACGCCGCCCACACTCGCAGCAGTTTTGAACACACAACCCAAACTAAGGAACGTTACAACCAGTGCCAAAATATTAATTGTGGCTCAACGTTTGTTAGTCATGAAACCTTTGTTCGGTTCGTCACCAAGCCGACATTGATTGAAGCGGTCCTGCCGCATCCTGATAGTGGACAGCAGACCGTGCTGGTATTCTGAACGAATAGTTGTCGATGAGTAAATAATTAAAAAAAGCGTTCCATTATTTATCGTGGGGCGCTTTTTTTATGTGAAAAATATTTTTTCTGAGGGGCTTCGGTGTGGTGAGGACAGGATTTATCCCATAGCCGCCTTAAACTATATTCAATTTTCAGGTGTGTGTCTGTAATTCACTAAAATCTGATGGATAGCTAAAACAGCATCAGAAAAATCATCATCTACAATATAAAAATAACATTCAGGAACGTTTAACACTTTGGAAAATGCGCACATTATTTCAAAGGTTGGCTGATGCGTTCCATTTTCATACTGTGACACTCTCGCTCGTGCCGATTTTACATCTATGCCAGCCGCAATCCCTAATTTTTCTTGTGTGATCTTTGCACGTAAACGAGCGGATTTTAAGCGTTTGTTAATCATAAACTTAACCGTCAGTTATTAAAAATATAGTTAACGATATATTTAACATTTCTTAGTGCTTTTTTTGTCAAAATTCACTTAACAAGAATCTTAATGTTTGATTTGTTATTTTATGCCATATATGAAATTAATTGCCATATATCTTACTTAAGTTGGCAGTTTAATATGGATTTAGACCGCATAAAAATTTTTTGGCAAGGTGAAGCGGCATAAATATCAGCTAATAAAAACGAATGTCTTGGGTGTTTTTATACCTTAATTTTCGCTATTAACATGTAAAGCCAAATTTTTAACGATAGTCACATTATATTTTCTTTAAGAATGTTGACGATATGTTTAGTATTCCTTAACATACATGTTGTTAAGGAATTCTTAGCAAAAAAATCAAATTAATTAAAAGGAAGTCTATCATGCATAAAAAAATCTCTGATGACTGGCATCCAGCAGACATTATTGCCGCTCTAAGAAAACAAGGAACAAATCTTTCAGCCGTTTCACGTAAAGCGGGATTAGCATCATCCACATTAAGTAACGCGCTATATCGTCCGTGGCCAAAAGGAGAAAATCTGATTGCCACCGAATTAGGTTTACATCCATCTGATATTTGGCCATCACGTGGAAGGTAGAAAAAGGTGAATTCAAGCGAATGGCGCTGAATACAGTTTTAGCGCCATTATTAGGTATCAGAGTTGTCTCAAACAGTATTCAATCTTTAGGAGAGTGTTTATAATCCACTAAAATCTGATGAATAGCCAAAACAACATCAGAAAAATCATCATCTACAATATAAAAATAGCACTCAGGAACGTTTAATACTTTGGAAAATGCACACATTATTTCGAAGGTTGGTTGATGAGTTCCGTTTTCATACTGTGATACTCTCGCTCGTGCTGACTTTTCATCTATGCCAGCCGCAATTCCGAGTTTTTCTTGTGTGATATTTGCACGTAAGCGAGCGGATTTTAAGCGTTTGTTAATCATAAAGTTAACCGTCAGTTATTGGAAATGTAGCTGGCGATATATTTAACATTTCTTAGTGCTTTTTTTGTTAAAATTTACTTAACAAAAATCATATAGTGTTAACGACACTAACAAAGATATTATAGTGTTTAATAACATTACTAAAAAGTTTGTCAGGTAAGTACCACATTACGTACACTTAAGATAGCATAAAATCTATGGTCATCCCCGAATTTTATACCCGAATATCAAAGCTCAAATTTGGCTTTTAAATCACCATTTAATACCTCTGTTCGAGTCTGTAGTAAATAATGAGTGCTCCGTTGGCTTCATTGCATTTGCTACTTTTTCACCATGCGCTTAGATATGACTTCATTGATCGTGGATTCAACGAATGCGGAAGAAATAGGTTCTCCGTATCGGTACATTTCCCCATAATTTAGGATCATTGCCCTATTATTTCTAATGTAGATATACATCTCATCTATCTGTTTTAAAAGAAATTTATGATTTTCATATCGAAGATCGTCGTTATCACAAATCAGGCTGCAATTCAGACCTGCTAACTATAATTTCCCATAAGTATCATGTTATGATAGGCTATCTTTATCGAACACTAGTAACGAACTATTGACCGTTAAAATTGTTCGTTTATACTGTTAGATTACTGACTGAGTAACGGCCTAATTATGAATTTGATTAATGATTACACGCTTAGAAATCAAAGAAAAAACAAGAAAATAAATGATGTACTTTGTTTTCTCAAATCAGAAACGTTCACTACAGCGGATGTTTTAAAAGGTGTGTTAAAATTCAAAACAATCAGCCCTGTTTATACTTTGTTGAGGAAACTAGTAGCCGAAGGTGTAATTTGTGTATATTCCTGTGATCTTGGCACGGGCAAAATCAACATATACGGTTTGACACCACATGGGGCAGGGCTTGCCATGAATGAGAACGATAATATTGCAGACATTCATATATTCCATCCATCTAAGACTACAATCTCAGTTCTTAGGCATAAACTTGATATACAGTTGATTCGGATAGTTGTTGAGACGAAGGGTCATCAATGGTTATCGATATATAGTACTAAAAAGAAAAAGCCCGAAGCTTTCGATGGTTATATTATTACATCTAAATCCGTCAATAAAATTGCGGTCAAAGTTGAACGTACAATTAAGAGCCTTGAACACTATCGTAAAATATTAGGGCAGTACATCGAACAGCAGCAAAACAAGCAATTTGACCAAGTATATTACTTATTACCTGATGTTAATTTGAAAAATAGAGTTGAGAAAATTTATAAATCTATTAACAGTGTGATAGTTGGGAATGAGACTATCACGATTGATGAGCAGACATGGAATTTTATTAAATTTTTTACATATGAGGAGTTGAAAAACACCTTATAAATAAAAAGCAGGCGAGGGACACAACGCGGGCAAGCGCTGTGCCCTCTGATCACATAAACAGCACTTTGAGGAAGTGTTTATATGACTATTAAAAATAGTACCATAACTGGACGGGAATTAGCAGAATTAATCGAGCGAGTTATAGAAGTTGCAGAAGCATTCGACATATTTTTCTGTCTTTTTCCAGATGAAGAAGATTTTGTTCAGTCTTCCCAGCTCTTACTTTTGCCACTTAGTCGTTGTCTCATTGACGTCGCTAGTAAACTACACGAGTTGTCAGTTGATGGCGAGCTTATTTTGATGGGAAAATTATCAAGCTGTACATAATCGTATAAGGTGGATGTAGACTACTAAATCAAAAACCCCTCATACATGTATGAGGGGTTTTAAGCCCTTTGCGGGAGAAATTTTTAACAAAGCCCTCATGGGGAATAATCATACTTTAGTTGATAGAATCCAAAAAGTCAACTTTCAGATTTACTCATAAGACTTGATGCGCCGATGATTTTGATTATTGAACGTTGTATCTTTTCAACATCTTCACGCGTCAAATATTGCTGAAATGTTTGTTTATTATCTCTTAATTTAAAGAGTCTGTTTGTGTTTATTATCTGCATATGATGAACTAACGCCCAGCGTTTACGGCGATCGTAAAAATTAGTTATTTGAAAAATAGATTGATCTAATTCGACATGATAACCACGAGCAATACCATCGTTGTTCAGAGTTGAAGAAATCGGAACAACGAGATAACCATTGCTACACAAACGGGCATTCATGATTACAACCATTCTTTTTTTTACCATCTCAGGTGGGATGCGACCATTAAAATGGTCTGGTTGTGCCGGTAAACCAAAGTCACATTCTAATATTTCACCGATACGCGGGCGATATCTAATAGCCATTTAATTAATTAGCCCTCTAAAATAATAGTTCCTACCCTAGTATATGTGTTAGGTCAGATATCTAACAGTGTAAACGAACAATTTTAACGGTCAATAGTTCGTTACTAGTGTTCGATAAAGATATCCTATCATAACATGCTACTTATGGGAAATTATAGTTGATAGATATTTTTATTGCCTATAATTCAGATTATTGACGATGTGCTTGTTTTTCATCCAGCACTATGTTCAATAGTGAACCGGGGTTGGCGAAAAGGATGGCTAGCTTTCATCAGCCAAAGTTAAAGTTTACGGTCTGGCCCACACCTTTTTATATTCTGTGCATCTTCATTATAAACAAGGTAGGGGGTGATAACTTTATTTTTAACGATTTCTCATTAATGAGTTCAAAAGAATTATTGTCTGGGTAGTTTCATATTGTTGTGGTTAGAAAGATATAGTGGGGGGATGAAAGCCCCGAAAAAAATCGGGGCTTATGTCGATGTGGTCAAGGTGTGGACACTTACTTAAATAAATCCTTTTATTACAATGTGTTATGTTTGAAAAACAAACACCATCCCTGTCTTTCAGGCCCTTTTTAGGGCTTTTTTTTCAGTCACTTACAACGTATTTCTTTGTAAAACAACAACATAAAAAAGTATAAAGGGGTTGGAATGTATACAAAAGTTTTTGAGTGTGGACGCTTGTTGGACGTTCGCCACACTCTCTAGCTTTATTCTACTTCTATCCCACCCTTAAGAGGGTTTAATGTAATGGCATGTTGCAAATAGTCCGGGGCAAGGTGGGCATAGACCATTGTTTGGATTATGCTGGCGTGCCCTTTGGTAAGTCGGGCTTTACTACATGTAAGATCTTGCAGAAATTTATGTAGTCAACATTGAACAGCTTGCTTGGGGAATTTCCCATGAGGGCTTTGTTAAAAATTTCTCCCGCAAAGGGCTTATAACTCCTCATTAACCCGGTCTAATCCCCCGCCAGGGCGTTATTTTCACTTCTCCTGCAATAAAATGCTTGTTCTCCAGAAATAAAAACAACAAAGCATTGCGATTAGCAATGGCAGCTCGCAGGACGAGATAGCTACGCTGGCTTGATGCACAGCACAACGTAGCCCCCCGCCCGCTTAAAGAAGATAACGGGGGTGATTCATCTGTTGATGAAGGATACGCGCAATCAGAATATCGGTATCCCGGATAGTATAGAAAACCGTGTGGCGGTGAAACTCAACCCGCATGACACCTGGGACAGATGAGCATTCCCTCCCTATATGTGGCATTTCAGCTAGCGTGTCAAAAAATGCTTCCAGTGCCTCCGTATAGTGGTCAGCCTGAGCTTCACCGAACTGCAAAAGTGTATAATCATAAATCCCAGCAAAATCTTCAGCAGCCTGATCCGTGAGCTTATACATTATGTCTGCGTTTCCGTTGTTCCGCTATATCCCGTAGGGTCAGCGAGCTTTCCCCACTTTCCAAGCCAGCAATAACCGCCTTGCGTACAATCTCATCGTAAGCTTCTTGTTGCTCCAGCAAACGCAGCGCCGAACGCATAACTTCACTGGCATTTCCATAACGGCCACTTTCAATCATATTCTGTACGAACCTGTCAAGCTGTTCGCCCATACTGACAGTAGTAATTTTTCTCATATCTCACCAATGTATTAATAGTTAATACATCAAGTGTACGGCAAATCAGGCCGCATTACCAACGTTCTGAAGCCCCGAAAAAATCGGGGCTCAGACCGCTGACAAACCTCGTTGAAAATAACGGGGTTTGTTTGTTTCTAATGTCTCCATTTTCCTCATTAACCCGGTCTAATCCCCCGCCAGGGCGTTATTTTCATTTCTCGTGCAACTCACGAAAACGGGTATAACGGTGTCCGTGATGTTGCTTCGCATCCGCAAAACCGCGCTCTATCGCCTCCTTTCGTCGTTTGTAGATCTTTTTTCCCCATAGGGTTAATCGGTTTTCTCTGGCCTGCTCTTTACTGGCCTCCCAGATATGGCGGGTTATCATTTTTTTGTTTTCTTTGAAAACAACATTGTTGTTATAGGCTATTGTGCTAGTATGACAACACAAATGACAACACGCTTTGAGGCAATAGTGAACGAAGGAGGGTGAATGGAGACGATTCATTTTCGTATTGATGAAGAAACCAAACGCTTAGCCATGCAAGCTGCCAAACGCCATCAGACAGACTTAACAAAGTTAATGAGACAAAAAGCCGAAGAGTTGGCGAATGAAGAACGTGAGTATCAAAAAAATACCCATGCTCACTGGTTAGAAGCGGAAATTGAGAAAGCAATTGACCGATGTGAAAACGGCTTGGCTCATTTTATCGATGATTCTGAAAGTCATCGTCGGATGGCTCTACTGCGTAATAAGCTGAGCAGGGGATAAAGTGATACGTATTTCATGGGAAGAAACCGCCCAAACTGACCGGGAGCAAATTTATCTCTATTTCTTTGAACAGGCTGGGCTGTTATTGGCTGATAAAGTTGATACAAAATTTTCGGAAATGGCTGAACTTCTGAAAGTTAGCCCATATGCAGGCATAAAGGCTCGTAACGGCCCAGATGAACGTTATAGAAAACTCGTTGTCCCTCATTTTCCTTTCATCATGTTCTACCGTTACGATGAGGATATAGAAAATATAAAAATTCTCAGAATATTGCACACCTCCAGAAGAATAACCGGGCTTTTTTAAGTAAAAAACTTTGAGGTGAATCTCAAAAATATTCCAGCCAGATAACTGGGAGCATTTCTTTGTCTGACAGTAAACTGAATTATAAAAAAGCTCCTCGGCATGCGAAGGGCTTTTTTATATATCGATGTGGTCACGGTGTGGACATTTTTGTTTTTAAATCCTTTTATTACATAGTATTGCGTTGTAAAAATGAACGCCATCTTCGTTTTCCCGCTTCCCACCGGCAGGTTTTTTTATTGTTGTTATTCTAACCAATCCTGTTTATCTTATTTCATTTAACTTAAGTAGATTTGATTGTTCATTTGTGCTCAAAAAGGGAAAAGGTATGTCTGGTAACGAGGTAAAAGATCGGCGTCCGATCAAGACACGCAATGCAGTGTGGGCCAGTAAGATGGCTAAATGGTTGCAATATAAAGGGGCGACACCAAATGGCATATCTGTTGCCAGCGTTGTTTTTGCTGTATTAGCTGGCGTGTGTTTTGCCGTATGTTTTTTAGTCGAGTCTTCTTGGTTGACTTCAGTTTTATTGATTATTGGTGCCTTGCTTATTCAAGGCCGACTAATGTGTAATTTATTGGATGGCATGGTTGCTGTTGAGGGGGGATTGAAGACGGCTACCGGTACTGTTTTTAATGATCTTCCTGATCGTATTGCTGATTCTTTTATTCTGATTGGGGTAGGGTATGGTTTAACGCTTTTTCCATTTGCGATTTCTCTTGGCTGTATTGCTGCATTATTAGCTGTTTTGACCGCTTATATTCGTTTGTTAGGTGGGACTTGTGGTTTATCTCAGCGTTTCCTCGGTCCGATGGCGAAACAGCATCGGATGGCATTAATTACCGTTAGTTCAATTGTTGCCGCTTTTTTACCTCAGTTATGGAGCCAGTATCTTTTATTGGCGGTATTAGTCGTTATCACATTGGGTTGTCTTTGGACATGTGTTCGGCGAACCAGAGTCATATTGAATGAATTACAAGAGAAGGATGCTTGTAATGAATATACCCGTCATCTTTCAAGTTGCCTCTTTGTTGGCTGCACTCGCTCACCCCGGTCACATAGTTACCTATGCTCCCGGGGATTCACTCCCTTGCCGTCGCGATCCATCTTGAAATCCATAGGGTATAAACCACAAGAAGTGACATTGGTAAGTAAAGGTATGGGTTCGTTTCTGTCTGGGCTTTGCCGTTTATTAACAGGAGTGAGAATTCGTTGGATTGGGTGTAAGCCATCGGTAGTTTCCCGAATTTATTATGCTAATCATAGCAGTCATCTGGATGGATTAGTTATTTGGGCTGGATTTCCTCGGGTGTTACGTTCTCGGGTGCATCCAGTTGCTGCACGTGATTATTGGAGTAAAACTTATCTGCGCAGATATTTTATTAATAAAGTTTTTCGGGCTGTGCTTATTGATCGTAAAGGAGAGGATTGTTTAAAGGGAAATACCCTGACACCCATGGAGGATGTATTAAAACGAGGGGAATCTTTAATTTTGTTCCCGGAGGGAACGCGAGGGAGTGGGGAACAAATCAATAAGTTTAAAGGGGGGCTATATTATTTAGCGAAGAAATATCCTGATATTGAGCTTATTCCAGTTTATCTGGAAAATTTAAACAGGGTTTTGCCAAAAGGCTCGGCACTTGTTGTTCCTGTTATTTGCTCGGCAACATTTGGACAACCTTTGGAAAAGTTAGGTGCAAAAGAGGAAAAAGCTGACTTTTTACAGAGAGCTCGTCAGGCATTGGAGGCGTTAATATTATGACTATGCTTAATAATAAACTACTCCTGTTGTTGGGAGGTATGTTCGTGCCGTTAATTATTGCCAGTATTGTTGGTGCAATACTTTCCTCCAAATATTCAAGGGATAACAGTAATGCGACAATCGATAATCTGAATGCCCGCATCCGTGGCTGGTGGGGGATGTGTATTATTTGTGTGTTGTCGGTGATTATTGGGCCAATCGGTTCGGTGTTATTATTTGCGAGTATGTCATTTTTCGCTTTGCGGGAATTTTTCACTTTGACACCAACACGACGAAGTGACCATGAGGCCATGTTCTGGTGTTTCTTTATTTTCATGCCATTGCAATACGTTGCCGTTGGTATTGAGTGGTATGGCGTGTTTTCTATTTTCATTCCTGTTTATGTTTTCCTGTTTTTACCTGCTCGTATTGCATTGGCTGGAGATACAACGAACTTTCTGGAACGGACAGCCAAAATACAGTGGGGTATGTTAGTTGCTGTATTTTGTATTAGCCATGCCCCCGCTTTATTGATGTTAGATATTCCAGGTTATGAGGGGGAGAATGTCGAGTTATTGTTGTTTTTAATGATTGTGGTGCAGATGTCAGATGTCTTGCAATATGTGTTTGGTAAATTATTTGGCAAACATCCTATTGTGCCTAAATTGAGTCCAAATAAAACAGTTGAAGGTTTTGTTGGTGGCATTTTGGTTTCAGTGTTATTAGGAATGTCACTTTATTGGGTAACGCCATTTTCTCCGTGGGAGGCAGGTTTGATGTCATTAGCGATTACGCTGATGGGCTTTATTGGTGGCTTGTGTATGTCGGCGATAAAACGTGATAGTGGCATTAAAGATTTCGGTGAAATGATTGAAGGTCATGGCGGCATGTTAGATAGGATCGATTCGTTGTGTTTTGCCGCCCCAGTCTTTTTCCATCTGACACGTTATTTTTATACATAAAGATTAAATAAAAGATCATTTTGTAGTGCTCTTATACCGAATGAACTTCAAGATGCTTGAGTCGTCAGATATAAAAACATTTAAATTCAACAACATAATCGTTTTTCAAACATGCACTTTGAAGTATCTTGAGTATAAATGATCTAGTGTTGAATTATATAATTGTATGAGGTGGTGTATGGCATATCAAATCTTAACAAACACAGCGGCGAGTATTACCGATCTGAAACGTAACCCTATGGGAACATATTTACAGGGAAAAGGTGAGGCTATCGTAATCCTAAACCGAAATGAACCAGCGTTTTATTGTGTGCCGCCTGAATTATTCGCTTACTATCCCCTCATGTGCCGTCAGCAAGACTAAGTGGTCGAGTTAACCGGTGCGGTCTTCTGGCTACCACTTGGTTTATGAGGTGAACGACAATGAGATTATCTTGCTCGTCATTGCTATTGGTAAACGGGCCGGAGATTTGGTTTATAAATTGTCGCTCAAGACAGTTGTCCAGTGCGAGCGGGGATATAAGGATAGGATTTCTCGGAGGTTGGTTGATGACCTTAAGAGCTATAGGAGCATAATTAAATGGTTTTTTAGCCAACTTGATCTCAAAAAGGGACTTATTGTTAATGCAGACTTGGTTTTTTACCGTATTATATGAAAAGTTGAATCAATTCAGCTTGATTGTTTCAGTACGCCGGGTGGTAGCAGGTTAAAAAGGCAGATTTCTCAGGCAAAGTGATCGCATACGGAGTCCGCCGTTAGCGGGTTTGCAATTATTACATCTACAAGTCAGAGGTCGTCATGAGCAATGAGATCAAAAGAATCGGTGTCTTAACGAGTGGCGGTGATGCGCCGGGTATGAATGCAGCTATTCGTGGTGTGGTTCGTGCGGGATTAACCGAAGGGTTGGAAGTTTTCGGTATTTATGATGGCTATCTTGGCTTGTATGAAAACCGCATGAAGAAACTTGACCGTTTTAGTGTGTCCGACATGATTAACCGTGGTGGTACTTTTCTAGGCTCAGCCCGTTTCCCAGAGTTCAGGGATGAGAAGGTTCGTACTGTCGCTATTGAGAACATGAGAAAAAACGGTCTTGATGCTCTGGTCGTTATCGGCGGTGACGGTTCCTATCTTGGTGCGAAAAAACTGACAGAAGCGGGTTTCCCCTGCATTGGTCTACCGGGCACTATTGATAATGATGTGGCGGGTACCGACTATACCATCGGCTATTTCACGGCGCTGGAAACTGTGGTTGAAGCGATTGACCGTCTGCGTGATACCTCGACTTCCCACAAACGTATTTCCATTGTTGAAGTCATGGGACGTTATTGTGGTGATCTCACTTTGTCAGCCGCTATTGCAGGTGGTTGTGAGTTTATTGTTCTACCGGAAGTCTCATTTAGTTGTGATGAGCTCGTAGCGGAAATTAAAGCGGGTATCGATAAAGGCAAACGCCATGCCATCGTTGCAATTACCGAACATGTTTGTGATGTTTATGAACTTGCGAGACATATCGAAAAAGAGACGCATCATGAAACCCGTGCCACAGTCTTAGGCCATGTTCAGCGTGGTGGTTCCCCGGTTGCCTATGATCGTATTCTGGCTTCCCGTATGGGGGCATATTCCATTCAATTGCTGTTGGAAGGTTATGGTGGTCGTTGTGTTGGTATTCAAAACGAGAAACTTGTTCATCATGACATCATTGATGCAGTGCAAAATATGAAACGTGTGTTTAAACAGGATTGGTTGGAAACCGCGAAAAAGTTGTATTGATCACGTCAATACCGGCAAATCTAAATCCGTTGCAGCCTCGTTGGAGGCTGTAATTTATCTTTAGATATTCCTTTCACATATAAATAAATGCTTTTAATTATTTCTGAGTGATAACGCTTTCTGTCAGCCTTGAATTTCATAACAGTTAAAACAGCTTGTGGAGAGATTCAAATGAAAGTCAGATGGCGTGTGGCATTGGCGTTACTATTGATTACCAATAGCAGCGTCTGGGCAAAAGATCTTCAACTTCTTAATGTTTCCTATGATCCAACCCGTGAGTTATATCAGCAGTATAATCAGGCTTTTAGCGATTATTGGCAACAGAAGACAGGGGATAAAGTGATAATCCGGCAATCTCATGGTGGTTCGGGTAAACAGGCAACTTCTGTTATCAACGGCCTTGAGGCGGATGTGGTGACACTGGCTTTGGCCTATGATGTGGATGCCATTGCGGAACGTGGCCGGATAGCGAAAGCATGGATTAAGCGTTTGCCAGAGAATTCTGCCCCCTATACTTCAACCATTGTTTTTTTAGTGCGGAAAGGTAATCCAAAGCAAATTAAAGACTGGTCAGATTTAGTTCGTCCAGGAGTATCTGTTGTGACACCTAATCCAAAAACATCGGGCGGTGCACGCTGGAATTATTTGGCTGCATGGGGTTATGGGTTGATTCATAACAATCAGGAACAGGACAAAGCGAAAGCGTTTGTTAAAGCCCTTTACCAGAATGTTGAAGTGCTCGATTCTGGCGCAAGAGGAGCGACCAGTACTTTTGTCGAGCGTGGAATCGGTGATGTATTAATTGCCTGGGAGAATGAGGCATTATTAGCGATTAATGTGCTTGATAAAGATAAATTCGAAATTGTGACACCTAGTCTGTCAATTCTGGCTGAGCCGACGGTTTCTGTTGTTGATAAGGTTGTTGATAAACGTCATAGCCGTGAGCTAGCAACAGAATATCTGCAATACCTTTACTCGCCAGTTGGGCAGGAGATAGCGGCTAAAAACTATTATCGACCACGTGATAAAGCGGTTGCTGATAAGTACCGCTCTTCTTTTCCTGCGTTGGAATTATTTACTGTCGATAAGATATTCGGCGGTTGGGGTGAAGCTCAAAAAGTGCATTTTGCGACTGGCGGTGTGTTTGATGAGATTATTCAGCGATAAAAATGAGTAACCGCCGTAGGTGTACGGCGGTCAATTATCGTTGAAATATGAATTAGGCTTTTTTCGCAGTGGCTGCGGCTTTTACGATAACAGCGAAAGCATTCGCTTTTAGAGATGCACCGCCAACTAATGCACCGTCAATGTCTGGTTGAGCGAATAGTTCAGCGGCATTATCTGCGTTCACAGAGCCACCGTACTGGATAATGACTTGTTGTGCGATTGCTGTATCTTTCTGCGCAATATGATCACGGATGAATTTATGCACAGCCTGAGCTTGTGCCGGTGTTGCTGATTTGCCTGTACCAATTGCCCAAACAGGTTCGTAAGCAATGACCGCATTTTGGAATGCTTCTACTCCCAATATGTTCAGAACCGCATCAATTTGCCTTGCACATACGCTTTCAGTTTGGCCGGCTTCATTTTCCTGTTCAGTTTCGCCGATGCACAAAACAGGGATTAGACCTTGTTGTTTAAGAATGGAAAATTTTTTCGCAATGAATTCATCACTTTCTTGGTGGTAAGTACGGCGTTCAGAGTGGCCGATAATAATGTATTCTGCGCCAATGTCTTTCAACATTGTGGCGGAAGTTTCACCGGTAAATGCACCAGACAGGTTAACGTCAACGTCCTGTGCACCTAGAGCAATGCGGCTGCCAGCCAGTGCTTGTTTAGCCTGAGAGAGATAAAGCGCTGGTGGCGCGATAGCGACGTCACAGCCGGTAACACTGCTTAATTCTTGACGCAGGCCAGTGATGAGTTCGTTAACCATATGGGTGCTGCCATTCAATTTCCAGTTACCCATAACTAATGGATGTCGCATGTTTTTTCCTCCAACCAGAGAATGTTTAAGTAGTGAGTTGAATGAAATTCATTCTTAAGATCGATTCGGTAGATCGGCGCTCCACAGTATAGTGATCATTGCCGACAATAGCTTTTTTTTATTGCTAAATTTGATTAGTTATCGGGTTCAAATAACCATAGCTTAATCGGTTCAATAGCGAAAGTAAGCGTTTTTTCGCTACTATTTACCACAATATAGCGAATAGCGCCGATGTTGTGGCTGTAAAATGGCGATTTTTTGCTGTTTATGAGTAAGTTATCAATATTCTCTTTGCTTTGTTCCTGTGAAAGCGTTGGGTTAAAGTGGCGCATTAGGGCGATCATGTACTGCTCTGCCAGCATTTGGTTTTGCTGAGTTTCAGCGGTATTTTCTGATGGTAGTAATGTCAGTTGCAGGCTTTTGATTTTTTCGCTTCCTCGCTCAAGTACGGCGGAAGAATAGAGTTTTTCATTGATTTTACTGGCAGCTCGTGTCAGTGGCGGATAAATGTTTTTACTTATGATTACCCGATACTCGCGTAGTGGCAATGTCGGGTTGTGGCGATTATATTTTTCGCGAAATCGCGGGATAGTTTCATCGAAAGAGGGGGCATTCGGCAGAAGATAGGTCGCTTGTACTGTGGGTTCTGTGGTTGTGGATTTATCAGCATGGGCTACCAATGGCAAACCGACGCTGTTTGCCGCTAATATTATGGCTAGAAATTTATTAACGTCCATTTTCATGTTGCCGCTCGCTTAGGTTAAACTGCGCAGAGAAACAGAATACACGATTGGAAAAGAATAGATGACATTACAACAATGGGGTTTTTCATTCAAAGGACGAATTGGGCGGTGTGAATTCTGGATTGGCATTGGTGTTTGCTTGGCTTTGATGTTTGTTATCTTGACTATTCAGGGAATGAATTCTTTGACCATGCACTATGCTGTTTTTGCACTTGTCTTGGTGATGTATCCCGTAGCGGCAATGATGGTTAAGCGTCTGCATGATCGAAATAAGCGGGGAGGCTGGTCGCTGCTTTTATTACTGGCAGGGCTGTTGATTGCTGTTGACTGGGGTGGCATGGCACCGTTCTGGCAATGGGGGATTGGCCGTTTTATCCCCACATTGATCATTGTAATGATGGTGCTTGATTGCGGTGTATTCCGTGGTACGGATGGGCCAAACCGGTTTGGTGAGGCGACAGAGAAAGTGGATTTTATTTCTGTCAAAGATGATTGAAATTACCAATATTGCTCACTGGTGATATGCCCCGGTTTGCGGCGTAAGTGTTTTGTCATTCCACGCCGCTCTTTTAGCAGTTGCTGGGTATCTTTCACCATTTGAGGGTTACCGCATAACATAATATGGCTGTTGTCACTGTTCATCGTAAGTCCGGCAGCGGACTCAAGTTCGCCGTTCTCGATCAATGCTGGGATACGACCAGTCAATGAGCCGGGGTTTTGTTCACGACTGACGATAGTCTGAATTCGTAACTTGCCATTGAGACGTTCAACTAATTGCTGCATTAAGGGCAGATAGCTTAAATCTTGTGTTAGTCTGACTGCATGCACCAATACGATGTTCTTGAATCTATCCAGATGATCTCCTTGCTGGAGGATTGACAGATAAGGGCCAATGGCAGTCCCTGTTGAAAGCATCCATAATGTTTCACAATCAGGTATTTCATCAAGAATAAAAAAGCCTGCGGCTTGTTCTGTTACTAAGAGATCATCACCCGGTTGCAGAGCTGCTAACCGTGGGCTGAGTTTGCCTTCTGGAACCGTGACTAAGTAGAATTCAAGATTATTATCTATCGGGGCATTAACATAAGAGTAGGCCCGTTGCACCCGTTCATCATCTATTTCCATCGCCAGTTTTGCAAACTGACCCGCAGTAAATTCTTCAACCGGTGCATGTATCCTGATGCTGAATAAGGTATTCGTCCAGTGAATAACTTGTGTAACTTTTCCTGTAACCCAGTTTGCCATTGGAATTTATCTCCTATCCCGAAAGAAATCTCCGAACAGTTTGTTTTTACGTCGCTATTTTAGTCCTATAGAGATAAATACCATTATCGATTCTGTGTCATAGAAAAATTAACCATAATTTTATTAATACTTGGTTTATATGTGCATATTTGTTGCCATATATGGCGTAATTGACTGCAATTTTTTCTGAAAATAAAATTGTGCACTACTTTTGTCTTTGGTGCAGGAATATGTTCTTTACGTCAGTTTTGATCTTGCTTTGTTGGTTACCATTGGCACATATACCCTATGGATTTCAAGATGGATTGCGACGGCAAGGGAGCGAATCCCCGGGAGTATAGGTAACTATGTGACCGGGGTGAGTGAGTGCAGCCAACAAAGAGGCAACTTGAAAGATAACGGGTATAGAATGCAACGCTAGGGATATGTCGTTTAATCATATTAGTAAAGAAAGGGTGGTAATTTCACCCTTTCTTTATATTAATTAACCTTTATCTTCCCAATCCTGCGCGCGGGCAACTGCTTTTTTCCAGCCATTGTATTTGTAATTACGTTCAGTGGTTTCAATGCTTGGGCGGAATTCTTTTTCAATGGTGGCTTTACTTTTCACTTCATCCAGGTCTTTCCAGTAGCCAACTGCCAATCCTGCGAGGAATGCTGCGCCCAATGCAGTGCTTTCACGCACCACAGGGCGTTCTACACGGGTGCCAAGAATATCTGATTGGAATTGCATCAGGAAGTTATTGGCAACGGCTCCGCCATCTACCCGTAGTGCTTGCAGCCGGGTGCCTGCATCAGCTTGCATAGCGTCCAGTACATCACGGGTCTGATAGGCGATAGATTCCAGCGTCGCACGAATGATGTGATTACTGTTGGTGCCGCGGGTTAGGCCGAAAATTGACCCTCGGGCGTAGGGGTCCCAATAGGGGGCACCAAGGCCGGTAAAAGCAGGGATCACATACACGCCGTTACTATTTTTAACTTTAGTGGCAAAATATTCGGAGTCAGCCGCATCTGCAATAAGTTTCAGTTCATCACGCAACCACTGAATAGAGGCACCACCAACGAAAACCGCACCTTCAAGTGCATAGTTCACTTCGCCGCGAGGACCACAGGCAATGGTTGTTAGTAGGCCGTGATTGGAGCGTACGGCATCTGTACCCGTGTTCATCAGTAGGAAACAGCCTGTCCCGTAGGTGTTTTTCGCCATACCCGGTTGGACACAAAGTTGACCATATAGAGCAGCTTGCTGATCACCTGCGATACCTGAGATAGGGATCCGGGTGCCGCCTTTACCGCCGATGTTGGTCTGACCATAAATCTCAGAAGATGAATGAACGCTAGGCAGTAGGGATCGCGGGATTTGTAACTCATCAAGAATATGTTGATCCCACTCCAGATTGTGAATATTGAACAGCATCGTTCGGGAGGCGTTTGTGAAATCGGTAACGTGGACACGGCCTTGAGTCATTTTCCATACCAGCCAAGTATCCACAGTACCGAATAGGAGCTCACCCTTTTCAGCTCGTTCACGGGCGCCTGCGACGTTATCTAAGATCCATTTTACTTTGGTGCCGGAGAAATAAGGGTCTACTACCAACCCTGTATTCTGGCGAATATATTCTTCTAATCCCTCTTTTTGTTTGAGTTTAGTACACGCGTCTGCGGTACGGCGACATTGCCAAACGATGGCATTGTAAATAGGTTTACCGGTTTCTTTTTCCCAAATAATCGTTGTTTCACGTTGGTTGGTAATCCCAATACCGGCAATCTGATCAGAACTAATATCCGCTTTCGCCAATACTTCTACTAAAGTTGAGCTTTGGGTTGCCCAGATTTCCATTGGATCGTGTTCTACCCAACCCGGTTTAGGATAAATTTGCGTAAACTCTCTTTGGGAAATTGAGATAATATTGGCGTCGTGATCAAGAATTATTGCTCGGGAACTGGTGGTTCCCTGATCAAGAGCGACAATATACTTTTTCTCAATCATATTTTCTGTTGTCATGATAATAACCTGTTCTGGTAATGCTCTACTTTAGGCTTTCTTTTTCTTCTGATCTTCAGTCTTATGAACATCAGATGGTAAATTACGACCAATAAGTTTGCGGTAGCCAAATGCTCCCACAATACCGCCGATAATGGGGGCGGTCAGAGTAACCAGACAGTAAGGGATTTCACGCCCACCCGTCAGGGCAATATCTCCCCAACCGGCCAGATAAGCAACTAATTTGGGACCAAAGTCACGGGCCGGGTTCAGCGCGAAACCGGTTAATGGGCCAAATGCACCGCCGATAACGGCAATCACAATACCAATCAGTAACGGGGCCAGAGGACCGCGGGGAATACCGTTACCGTCGTCAGTCAGCGATAGAATCAAACAGAGCAGAATGGCGGCAATGATAACTTCTATCATAAAAGCCTGAGAAATGGACAGTGGCGCCATTGGGTAAGTAGAGAATACACCTGCTGTAAACAGGCTTTCAGGCGTGCCACGAATGATATTGTGTACTTGTTCGTAATCAAGGAATACGCTGTAGTACATCATGTAAATGAGAACGGCAGCGATGAAGCCACCAATCATTTGGGCAATAATGAAAGGGATAACCTTTTTGCCATCAAAGCGGGCAAACAACCATAAGGCAATCGTCACTGCTGGGTTAAGGTGAGCACCGGAAACACCTGCGGTGAGATAAACAGCCAACGCAACGCTCATACCCCAAATAATACTGATTTCCCATAAGCCTAATTGTGCGCCGGCAATACGTGCAGCGGCAACACAGCCTACTCCAAGGAAAACCAATAGTGCGGTACCAAGAAACTCAGAGATACATTGTCCGGTTAATGTCGTGCTAGTGGTTTGGCTCATATGTTCTATCCTACAAAGAAGATTTTAGAGGCGTAATTATTATTGTCACCTTTCAGAAATTGAAAAGGAGATTATGTAAATTTATCGTTAATGAGCGGAAACGAGAAATAGCGAAATTAAAATGTGTGTGTTGTGTCAACAAAATGAGCGAATCCGCATTTATCCGCTATTTTGCTAAAAATTAAAGTGTGAGACATTTTGAGCTTTTTATTTGGTAGTTATTTTTCATGTGTTGGGGATGTTGCTAGACAGGGGAGCTTTGGCTACATACAATCAGACAATTGCTTATAAGGGGGAACCGAGAATGTCATTTGAAGTTTTTGAAAAGCTGGAAGCCAAGGTTCAGCAGGCGATTGATACTATTACCCTGCTACAAATGGAAATTGAAGAATTAAAAGAAAAAAATCGAGCTTTGTCTCAGGAGATCCAGAATGCAACCAGCGGCCGTGAGTCTCTGGCTCATGAGAATGAGCAATTAAAACAAGAGCAGCAAGTATGGCAAGAACGTTTGCGTGCCTTGTTAGGCAAAATGGAAGATGTTCAGTAATTAAAATTTCCAACAGACAAAAGAAGGGCGATCTGAAAAATCGCCCTTAGTTTTATCATACATTATCATCAGATGATCTCATCTTCTTCATCATCAAGTCCCAGTGGTTCTTCAGACAAAATGATACCGGTGTTATCGGCATACAAATAATCGCCAGAGAAGAAGGTGACACCACCAAAATTCACCCGGATATCGCTTGCGCCGGTCCCTTCATCACGACAGCCAGCAGGAATAGCGGCTATAGCTTGAATGCCGAGGTCGAACTCTGCTAACTGGTCAACCTGACGTACAGCACCGTAAACAACAATACCCTCCCATCCATTTTGCACAGCGAGTTGTGCCAGTTCAGCGTTAATTAATGCTTGGCGTACAGAACCACCACCATCTACCAGTAAAATGCGTCCATGACCGTTGTCTTCAAGCAGGTCGTAAAGTAATCCGTTGTCTTCAAAGCATTTAACCGTGATGATTTGACCACCAAATGAAGTACGCCCGCCAAAATTGGAGAACATAGGCTCTACCACATTTACTTCTTCTTGATAGATGTCACAAAGCTCGGAAGTATCATATTTCATAGGATTTACGTCTGGTTAAGGTATGGAACAGTCAGTATATCCCTTTCAGGCCGATGTTAGCAAAATCATCAATTATTAAATTGATATTGTTAACAGGTATCCAGAATGATTAAGTTACAACACCTTCGGAAAAACAGCACAAATATTGTCTAATTAAAAATAAGACCAACTGAAAATAGAATATTAGTCAATAATGCCGTCTTAACCATCTGTCCCAACATTGGTCGCATTCCTTCCGGTGTGGGTTCATTAAGTACATACCACATATGTTTGAACAACCAAGGCAGAGCGAGCAAGAACAACCAGCTTGACCAGCCAGACGGGTTTTGTATGGTGAATAATACCAAGCAGAGTATTGTTGTGATTATTAAACATCCATGATAATAACGGGCTTTTTTAGGGCCGAGACGGACGGCCAGGGTATTTTTGCCATGCCGTTTGTCATCTTCAATATCACGCAAGTTATTGATATTCAGAACAGCAGCAGAGAGAAGACCACAGGCTGTCGCCGGGAGTATGACAACTGAATCAAAAAAACCTGCTTGAAGATAATAAGTACCGGCAACACTTAACCAGCCAAAGAAAATCAGTACTGAAATATCGCCAAGTCCCATATAGCCATAAGGCTTTGTACCGACTGTATAGGTAATTGCGGCAATAATTGCTAGCAGGCCAAGTGCCAAAAAACCGAATATATCGCTAGGTTCTTCACAGGCAACGGCAATCAAGGCGCTACCAGACAGACAAGTTAGCAGGACAATAATCTTCAGCGCTTTTTTCATCTGTGAGATGGTAATAATGCCTTTTTGCATACCACGTAGTGGCCCGATACGCTTTTCAGTATCACTGCCTTTGATAACATCACCGTAATCATTGGCGAGATTGGACAGAATTTGCAGTATGGCTGCTGTTAATAGTGCTAGTAAGGCGACCGGTAGCTTGAAATGCCCTGTCCAGGCAGCAAGGGCTGAGCCAGTAATAATGGCGGCAAGGGCGAGTGGTAGCGTTTTAGGACGCAAACTTTCCAGCCATGCTTGAGTTTGACTGATGGAAGTTGATGAGTTCATTTCTGAGTTCACTTATTCCTGTAAATTTATAATGAATGATGGGAGGCATGCCTCCCATCATTCATTATATACCCGTTATCTTTCAAGTTGCCTCTTTGTTGGCTGCACTCACTCACCCCGGTCACATCGTTATCTATGCTCCCGGGGATTCGCTCCCTTGCCGTCGCGATGCATCTTGAAATCCATAGGGTATAGCGGATCAGAAATCGTATATACCGATTATAGGATAAAGCGGCTCAGATCTTCATCTGCAACCAATTCATCTAGATGCTTTTTAACATAGTCGGCATCAATATCAACTGACTGACCACGACGTTCACTGGCTTCGAAGGAGATATCTTCTATCAGCCGCTCAAGCACAGTATGTAGGCGACGGGCCCCGATATTTTCGGTCGATTCATTTACCTGCCATGCGGATTCTGCAATTTTGCTAATGCCATCATCCGTGAAACTGATGATCATACCTTCCGTTTCCATCAGTGCTTTGTACTGTTCCGTCAGGGATGCACTCGGTTCAGTCAGAATACGCTCAAAATCTTTTGTAGTGAGTGCCTGTAACTCCACTCGGATTGGCAGACGCCCTTGTAATTCAGGGATCAGATCGGAAGGACTGGCAACCTGGAATGCACCTGAGGCGATAAACAGGATGTGGTCTGTTTTTACCATGCCGTGTTTAGTGGATACTGTACAACCTTCCACCAATGGTAACAGGTCACGCTGAACACCTTCACGGGAAACATCAGGGCCTGAAGTCTGGCCTCGTTTGCAGATTTTGTCGATTTCATCAATGAAGACAATACCGTGTTGTTCAACGGAATCAATAGCCTGTTGTTTCAATTCTTCCGGGTTAACTAGTTTAGAGGCTTCTTCTTCGATCAGTAGCTTGAAAGCATCCTTGATTTTTAGCTTACGAGATTTGTGTTTCTGACCGGCAAGGTTCTGGAACATAGATTGCAACTGATTTGTCATCTCTTCCATACCCGGAGGCGCCATGATCTCGACGCCCACAGGTGTGGTAGCAACATCAATCTCGATTTCTTTATCATCAAGTTGACCTTCACGTAGTTTCTTACGGAATGCCTGGCGTGCGGCTGATGGCTCGACTTGCGTCTCCGTTTGTCCCCAGTTATTTTTGGCTGGTGGGATCAGGACATCCAGAATACGCTCTTCTGCCAATTCTTCTGCCCGATAACGGTTTTTTTCGATGGATTGCAGGCGGACCATTTTAACCGCGGCATCGGTCAGATCACGGATGATAGAATCGACTTCTTTACCAACATAGCCAACTTCGGTGAATTTTGTCGCTTCGACTTTGATAAACGGCGCATTTGCCAGTTTTGCCAGGCGACGGGCGATTTCGGTTTTACCTACCCCAGTCGGACCAATCATCAGGATATTTTTAGGTGTTACTTCGTAGCGCAGCGTTTCATCTAGCTGCATACGACGCCAGCGGTTACGGAGTGCGATAGCTACAGCGCGTTTCGCTTTGTCCTGACCAATAATGTGTTTGTCAAGTTCGCTGACAATTTCGCGTGGAGTCATTTCAGACATACTATCTACCCTTACGCTTTTGAAGGAAGTTCTTCGAAGTTGTGATTATGGTTGGTATAAATGCAGATATCACCGGCAATGGTTAACGCTTTCTCTGCAATTTGTCTGGCGCTGAGATCGGTATTCTCCAGCATTGCTCGTGCGGCAGATTGGGCGTATGGGCCACCGGAACCAATGGCAATGAGGTCATTTTCTGGCTGAATGACATCGCCGTTACCTGTAATGATCAGGGAGGTATTTTCATCTGCGACTGCCAGCAGAGCTTCCAGTTTGCGTAGCATGCGATCAGTGCGCCAGTCTTTAGCAAGCTCAACCGCTGCTTTGGTCAGATGCCCTTGGTGCATTTCAAGTTTACGTTCAAACAGTTCAAACAGAGTAAAAGCGTCTGCTGTACCGCCGGCAAAACCCGCGATTACTTTGTCATTATAGAGGCGGCGAACTTTACGGACATTGCCTTTCATGACGGTATTACCCATCGTTGCCTGTCCATCACCACCGATTACGACTTGGCCATTACGGCGAACACTTACGATTGTAGTCACGAGTAAGCCCTTGGTTACAAAAATAGATAAATGTGACGCATGGTACTTTCCCATAGGGTATACGGCTATCGAAAATACCGTGTGCACGGTGTTAGCAGTATAGATGGGGGAGAATTATCATTTTTCAACCCCCAGTAACACGGAGAATGCAACCTGATACGCCAGCGCCTTTCAGACGTTCCCGCATTTTTTCTGCGGTGTTTTTACTGTAGGGACCAAGAACAACACGATGCCAGCCGTCTCCCGTTGTGATCTGGCTTTCAATACCCGCAAATGCCAGATTGGCACGTACTGATTCAGCTTGGTCCATATTGCGGAATGAACCACATTGTAAAATCATACGCTGTGCCTTTTCTACGGGCTTAGGTTTACTGGTTTCAGCCGGTGGTAGAGTTTGTGGCTGAACTGGCTGAGTCTGCATGGGTTGTTGTGGTAACGTTTGTTGAGGTTGTGGCCTTGTTTCCAGCGGTTTTTGTGTTTCCGTTGATGGCTTGATGATCACTTGTGAACGCGGCACTTGAACGCCATTGTATGGCACTTCTGGTAGTGAAGTCGCCGGTTGGCGCATATCCGCCTGCATTTGTTCAAGTAACTGCCGTTGCTCTGCGGTCAGCTGAGTTTGTGAATTGCTTTGCCCCCCGGATGAGGGATCACGTGGTGTCTCGATGCCAACGGGGCGATTTTCCAATTCTTTGATATAGCGCCAACGTTCTTCTGGTTTTGGTGGTAATCCATTGTTTTGCTGAGAATGTTTTGGCAGTATTTCTGGTTCGCTTTTCTGTTTATTGTGGGTAATAAAGTAAAGGCCACCAATAAAGATAACGACTAAGGCTATCGCGATGACCAGCGTTGCTTTTGGCAGCCCCTGGGCTTGGTGTTTTTTCTTATCGGTATTTTTACGGCGGGTGTTTGAACGCCCGCGACTCACATAATCTCGTTGTGCCACTGTCTAATTCGCTGAGTAATTTAAATAAAAGAAAATAAACGATATGTTACTTAACCTGCGGTTATTTGCCTAGCTTTTAGGCGAACAGGTGCTTTGCCGAATAATTAATTCCGATTCCAGTAACTGAGAACCGCCTGAAGTTGTGTGACCCTGGATTTGATCTAGCAACAGTAACATTGCCTTGTGACCAATTTGATAACTGGGCTGTCCAACGGTTGTCAACGGCGGATCGCTGTACGTGGCGAGACTTAAGTTATCAAACCCAATGATTGATAAATCTTCCGGTATTTTTAAGCCCATTCTTTTAGCCTGCCACATCACGCC
The DNA here is from genome assembly GCF_042879335.1 of Photorhabdus sp. RM96S. NCBI lineage: Bacteria > Pseudomonadati > Pseudomonadota > Gammaproteobacteria > Enterobacterales > Morganellaceae > Photorhabdus > Photorhabdus sp. RM96S. The sequence goes on from NZ_JBHFKT010000020.1 coordinate 74,261, forward strand.
AATTGCCATAACATCGCTGTGGCAGAAGATGGCTGTAGGGGGATCCAGCAGAGAGAGCAACTGTTCAGTCAGCTTTGCGCCGCTTTCATGGGTAAAGTGACCTTGGACAATATAATCTTCACGAATTGTCCCACCAGAGCGACGCAATGCTTGGATATATCCCTGACGGCGATAGCGGCAAATCGGTATATTTTCTGGACCGGAGAGGCAGGCAATGCGTTTATGTCCCAATGTTTGCAGATAATGAGTCGCATTGAATGCGGCGGTCAGGTTATCAATATGAATAGTCGGCAGTTCTAGCTCTGGTGCAAATTCGTTTGCCATTACCATTGGCGGTAGGTTTTTTTGTTCTTCTTTGCTGGCATCAAACGGGATATTCGAACCCAGTAGCAACAGACCATCAATTTGTTTGGTGACAATCAGGTTGAGAAACGCGTGTTCCTGTTTTTGCTGATGTTGGCAATCACCGATTAAAACCAGATAGCCATGTTGTTCCGCTGTCTCTTCAATGCCGCAAATCACATCAGTGAAAAAGGGATCGCTGATATTTGGCACTATCACTAAAATAGTTTTTGACTCACCGCGTTTAAGATTACGGGATAAATTATTTGGGTAATAGCCCACAGCCAGTACAGCTTGTTCCACTTTTTGTCGGGTCTGGGAAGAAACCTTTTCTGGATTCATGAGTGTTCTCGATACTGTTGCGGTAGAAACGCCAGCCACTTCAGCGACATCTTTCATTGTTGCGGAGGTGCCATTCTTTTTCTGCTCCAAAACTCACTCCTCATTTCCTGACTGATTAGTTAAATGATTGTCATTTTCTGGTTGCCGGGAAACCGTCAGTGACTTTAAGGAAAGTAACGACATGCGGTTTAAGGTTATGACAATGTTATTAAGGGATCATTCTAAACAGTTTGGCAAATTCATTTATTCCTTAGTTTGTAAAAAAGTGTGATATAAATCATTTATTCGATATGGCTCGCAAATTAGTGAGTAATTTTTCATTGGTTACGGATTGTTGGGTGTGATTTTTTAAATAGCAAATAAGAGTATGTTTAATCTGCTCAGGTTATGTGTTTTAAAATAGAGGCGATTAATTACTAACTGTCTGTTGGATCAACATCGATATTCCATTTCACTTTTCGGGTTTGCGGTAAAGCTGTTATCTGTGGATAAACCAGTGCCATGATTTTTTGTAAAACAGTTCTGGATGGATGTTGAATTAATAGTTGCCAACGATAACGACCACTTCTTTTTGACTGTAATGCAGGAACCGGGCCCATGATCCATAAGTTATCATCCCGCAAAGGGTGGTGTTCAAAAAGCAGGCGCAGTTGTTGTAAAAAAGCAGGTGCTTGCTGATTATCGTGATCTTCTGACCGCAAGATAATATGGCTGGTAAATGGTGGTAAAAACACACTCTTACGTTCATCCATAGCTTGAATAGCGAAAGCATCGTAGCCTTTATTGAGCAAAATTTGCAGTAATGGATGGTCAGGATGATGAGTCTGAAGAACCACTTCTCCTCGTTTACCAGCCCGACCAGCCCGACCAGAAACTTGTGTATAAAGTTGTGCGAAACGTTCTGCTGCCCGAAAATCTGCTGAAAACAAGGCACCATCAACATCGAGTAACGCGACCAGTGTGACATCAGGAAAATGGTGACCTTTTGCCAGCATTTGGGTGCCAATCAGTATACGGGCATTTCCGGCGTGAATGTCAGCCAGTTGTTGTTCCAGTGTTCCTTTGCGGCTAGTGGTATCCCTGTCAATGCGGGTAACGGGTACATTAGGGAATAGGGCTGAAATACCGTCTTCAAGCTGTTCTGTGCCAAGGCCAACAGGTTGAAGATGAGTAGAACCGCATTGCGGGCACTGACGGGGAACGGGGCGCTGGCTGTCACAATGATGGCAACGTAACTGACGATGGTATTGATGCAGCGTGTAATAATGGTCACAGCGTTGGCATTCTGCAATCCAGCCACATTCATGGCAGAGTAGGGCAGGTGAGTAACCGCGGCGGTTAAGGAAAAGTATGACCTGATTATTGGCTTGTAGATGTTCTTCAATACGTTTTATTAGTGGTTGAGATAACCCGATTTTGAGTGGTAAGCCTTTTAAGTCCAACAGATGCTGAGTCGCTGGCTGAGCATAACCTGCCCGTTTGGACAATGTTAGCGTACGGTATTTGCCTTGTTGCACATTGTAAAGTGTTTCTAGTGCTGGGGTCGCAGAGCCCATGATCACCGGGATATTCTCTTTTTTTGCTCTGAATACCGCTAAATCACGGGCATGATAACGCCAGCCCTCCTGTTGCTTATAAGAGCTGTCATGTTCTTCATCAATAATGATGATGCCAAGGCAGGCGAAAGGGGTAAATAGGGCTGAGCGTGTACCGATGACAATGGCGTTTTCACCTTGTCGCGCTCGTAGCCATACAGCAAGACGTTCACTGTCATTCAGGGCTGAATGAAGAACATCAACCGGTGCGTTGAAACGTTCACGGAAGCGACGGATGGTCTGTGGTGTCAGGCCAATTTCCGGTACAAGTATCAGCGCTTGTTTACCTTGCTCCAGAATATTTTCCAACACACTGAGATAAACTTCTGTTTTACCTGATCCGGTGATGCCCGCCAGTAACCAGGGAGAGAATTGCTGGTCTTCTGCACGGATAGCACCAACTGCTGTGGCTTGTTCGGTATTCAATTTCAGGCGTTCGCCGGTGATTTGGAAGTGATTTCGCCAGTTCTCAGATTCAGGTTGCACAGGGTATAAATCGATAAGTGACTTCTTTTTGAGCGATTGGAAAGCGCTTTCGCTCAGTTCCAGTTCTGTAATCTGATGGCGATATATTGCTTTACGGCGTAGGGTTGCCAGTACTTGCTGCTGTTTTGGCGAGCGTTTCAGTTGCGCTAGCGGTAATTCAGCGCCTGTTGGCGTGACTTGCCATTGCCATAGTGGAGTTGATTCCGCGGGTTTTCCTTGACGAAGCAGCACCGGCAATGCATGGAACAGGACTTCACCGATGGGGTAATGGTAATAATTGGATGCCCAGAGCAATAATTGCCAAAGGTTTTCTGGAAATAAAGAGTGAGTATCGAGAATAGATTCTATGGTTTTCAGTTGTTCTGCCGGAATATCACTGTTGTCAGTTATCCCAGTGATGATACCAATCGCTTTACGTTTGCCAAAAGGGACTGTTACCCGCATTCCTGCAACGGGTAATTGACTTTCTGCGGGTAGCAGATAGTCAAAAGAGCGGGTAAGAGGGACAGGCAGAGCAACCTGAATAACAACCATAAAATTATTCCGTAAAATCAATGGGTAAATTAGAATGTAATCAAAAATTGATTACAGAGTACCATAGGTGTTGAGTGGATTTCATTGCGAGATAGGCAGATCTTCTGTATGATCCGCCGCCTTTGGTATGGAAGATACCAAACTCATTTTATCAACACGACGTGTGGTGTCTGGCGGCAACAGGGCTGGATAGCGACACGGCCTTAACAGAGGTTATCCCATGAAAAAAGGTATTCATCCTAAATATGAAGAAATTACTGCAACCTGCTCTTGCGGTAATGTAATACAAGTCAGATCTACCGCTGGTCACGCTTTGAACCTAGACGTATGCGGCCAATGCCACCCATTCTATACGGGTAAACAACGTGATGTTGCTACTGGTGGTCGTGTTGATCGCTTTAAGAAACGTTTCAATGTTCCAGGTGTCAGCAAATAGTTGCAGAATTGAGCCTGTCCATGATGACAGGCCGACTGGTACTAACGCCCGGTGTTTTGCATCGGGCGTTTTGCATTTTAGCCAAAATAAAAAATCCCTGAATTTTTACAGGAGTTTTTTTCGCTACTATCAATATTCCCAGGTATCAGGATCAATACCTAATTCCCGCATGATTTTTTTGGCTACCTCTGGGATTTCATCATTACGCTCTTTACGTAAATCAGCATCATCGGGCAGCGGCTGTCCAGTAAATGCATGCAGGAATGCTTCGCACAGCAATTCACTATTAGTTGCATGACGCAGGTTATTGACCTGGCGACGAGTGCGTTCATCAGTGAGGATTCTCAACACTTTCAAAGGAATTGAAACTGTGATTTTCTTCACTTGCTCGCTTTTTTTGCCATGTTCAGCATAAGGGCTGACATATTCACCGTTCCACTCAGCCATGGGGTACCTTAAATAGTCGTAAAATCATAAAATTAAGCCAGATAACAGCACCAGCTTTCGTTGTGACATATTGCCATTTTATCGTGATTTCCTTATCAATTATACAGTTATAGTATATGCGATAAACTAATGGCTACTAATAAATAAAGCACCATTAGTTATGATGAATAATTATCCCATTGTCTAATCTAACCGTAAAGAGGTTTGGATGTCTAGATGTATTGACGTCTACTGTGGTAGCGGATATTCTTCCCTGACTTAATTTATGACAGATAGTGGTAGCTGATATGACACGCAAGCCGGCAACAATAGCAGTTCGCAATGGGCTGAATAATGATGAACAGTATGGTTGTGTTGTTCCGCCTATATATCTTTCCAGCACATATAATTTTACTGATTTTAATCAGCCAAGGACACATGATTATTCCCGCAGGAGTAATCCGGGTCGAGATATGGTGCAACAGGCATTAGCTGAGCTGGAGGGGGGAGCGGGTGCTATCATGACCAGCAGTGGAATGTCAGCCATTCACCTGTTATGCACGGTTTTCCTTCAACCTGGCGATCTGTTGGTTGCGCCTCATGATTGTTATGGTGGCAGTTACCGTTTATTTGACAGCCAGACTAAACGCGGTGCTTATGACGTGGTTTTTGTCGATCAGAGTGATGAACAGGCATTAAAGCAAGTCTTGTCCAAAAAACCAAAGTTGGTATTGATTGAAACGCCCAGTAATCCTTTATTGCGTATTGTCGATATTGCTCATATATGCCAGCTTTCCCATGAGGTAGGGGCGACAGTCATTGTTGATAACACTTTCCTGAGCCCTGTACTACAGAAGCCGTTGGAATTGGGGGCAGATCTGGTTGTGCATTCCTGTACTAAATATCTTAATGGACATTCTGATGTGATTGCCGGAGCTATTATTGCAAAAGATGAAGAGGTTGCAACGGAACTCGCTTGGTGGGCGAATAATATTGGTGTGACCGGTGCGGCGTTTGATAGCTACCTGCTGTTGCGCGGCATGCGCACTTTATCGCCACGGGTCCTGTTACAGCAAAAGAATGCATTGGAGATCGTCAATTATCTTCAACAGCAACCGTTAGTGAAAAAACTTTTTTATCCTGCTTTGAAAGATCATCCTGGGCATGAAATTGCTCGTAAGCAACAATTTGGTTTTGGTGCAATGATAAGCTTTGAATTCGATGGTGGTGAACAGGCGATACGCCGTTTTCTGTCTGAGTTAAAGTTATTTACTTTGGCGGAATCACTGGGCGGTGTGGAAACCTTAATTTCTCATACGGCTACCATGACTCACGCTGGCATGTCAGCACAGGCAAGGGCGGAAGCGGGGATTACGGATTCACTATTGCGTGTTTCTGTGGGTATTGAAGATAGTCAGGATTTAATCGCTGATTTGGAAAATGCATTTCAGGCAGTAGTAAAGGAGTGACCATGAGTACACTGGTAGTTGCAACGGCGGAAAATGACCGCCAATTACATAAGTTTGGTGGAAGTAGTCTCGCGGATGTGAAATGTTATCAACGGGTGGCCAAGATTATGGCTAATTACAGCCAACCCGGTGATTTAATGGTGGTATCCGCGGCAGGCAGCACGACTAACCAGTTAATTAATTGGCTTAAACTTAGCCAGAGCGACCGTATTTCTGCCCATCAGGTACAGCAGGTTCTGCGCCGTTATCAGCAGGATCTGATTAGAGGTTTGCTACCTGAAACTGTTGCTGAAGAGTTGGTGAAGCGTTTTATTGCCGATCTTGAAAAGCTAAGTGCATTACTGGATAAACCCGTTAGTGATGTGACTTATGCAGAAGTGGTGGGGCACGGAGAGATCTGGTCCGCGCGTTTGATGTCGGCTGTGCTTGAAGTTCAGGGTATTCCTAGCGCTTGGGTGGATGCTCGCCAGTTTTTACGCGCGGAACGGGCAGCTCAGCCGCAAATTGATGTTACCCTTTCCCAACCATTGCTAAATCAGTTGCTAACACAAAACCTAAATAAACGACTGGTGGTGACCGGTTTTATCTCCAGTAATCATGATGGAGAAACGGTGTTATTGGGGCGAAATGGCAGTGACTACTCCGCAACTCAGGTTGGGGCTTTGGCAGGGGCGAGGCGGGTAACCATCTGGAGTGATGTTGCTGGTGTCTACAGTGCTGATCCGAGAAAAGTCAAAGATGCCTGTTTGTTACCATTATTACGCTTAGATGAAGCTAGCGAACTTGCTCGTCTTGCCGCACCCGTGTTGCATGCTCGTACCTTACAGCCTGTTTCCTTCAGTGATATTGATTTGCTACTACGTTGCAGCTACCAACCGGAGCAAGGATCAACGCGTATTGAAAGGGTTTTGGCTTCTGGGACTGGCGCAAAAATTGTTACTAGTCATGATGATGTTTGCCTAATTGAGTTGCATGTGGCCGCTCATCATGATTTTAAACAGATATACAAAGATATTGATCTGTTGCTAAAGCGAGAACAAATTCGTCCATTGGCGACAGGTATCCATCTAGACTGTAATTTGATTCAGCTCTGTTACACTTCCGAAGTGGTGAATAGTGCATTGGGTGTGCTGGAAGATGCTACGCTTCCGGGGAGACTTTCCCTTAGAGAAGGTTTGGCGCTGGTGGCACTGGTTGGAGCTGGTGTATGCAAGAACCCATTACATTGCCACCGTTTTTATCAGCAACTTAAAGATCAGCCGGTAGAATTTATCTGGCATGCGGAGGATGGTATCAGTCTTGTCGCTGTGTTGCGGACTAATCAGACTGAACATGTGATTCAGGGGTTGCATCAGAGTTTGTTCCGGGCTGAAAAGCGGATTGGTCTGATTTTGTTTGGTAAAGGAAATATTGGCTCTCGTTGGTTGGAGTTATTCGCTCGTGAGCAGAAAAACATTTCGGCTCGCAGTGATTTTGAATTTGTTCTGGCCGGTGTGGCGGATAGTCGCCGGAGTTTACTCGACTATCAAGGGATTGATGCTAGTCGAGCATTAGCTTTTTTTGATGACGAAGCGACAGAATATGATGTTGATGGATTATTTCTGTGGATGCGAGCGCATCCTTATGACGATTTGGTGATCCTAGATGTGACGGCGAGTGAAGAACTAGCTCGATGTTACAGCGATTTCGCCAGCTATGGTTTCCATGTTATCAGTGCCAATAAAATTGCGGGTGCTTCCAATAGCAGTGATTATCGTTTCATTCGTGATGCATTTACCAAAACAGGTCGCCATTGGTTTTACAATGCAACAGTTGGCGCTGGCTTACCTATCAATCATACCGTAAGGGACTTACGGGAGAGTGGTGATACCATTTTGTCCATTAGTGGCATTTTCTCCGGCACATTATCTTGGCTGTTTCTGCAATTTGATGGTTCAGTGCCGTTTAGTGATTTAGTTGAACAGGCGTGGCAACAGGGATTGACAGAACCTGATCCGCGCATTGATTTGTCTGGTCAGGATGTGATGCGTAAATTGATTATCCTTGCCCGTGAAGCAGGGTATGAGATTGAGCCAGAGCAAGTGCGTGTTGAGTCACTGGTGCCGAAAGACGCAGAGTCAGGCTCTATTGAACAATTCTTTGATAATAGCGGTGCTATCAATGAGCAGATGGTGCAGCGATTAGCCGCGGCGCAGGAAATGGGCATGGTGCTGCGTTATGTTGCCCGTTTTAATGCGAATGGTAAGGCAAAGGTGGGTGTTGAGGCGGTACGTCCTGATCACCCATTGGCGTCTTTGCTACCGTGCGACAACGTGTTTGCGATTGAGAGCCGTTGGTATCGTGATAATCCGTTAGTGATCCGTGGGCCGGGGGCTGGTCGTGACGTGACCGCCGGAGCGATTCAGTCTGATCTTAACCGCTTGTCACAACTGCTTTAAGCTTTCTAGCCTCCACTGATTGATCAAATGTGATTTCCTTCGCTTGATATTTGAGGTAACGAGAGGGTGGATGCTCTGAACAGGGCATCTTTCCTCATTGCTGTTTTAGGCATCGATCTACTAAAGATTCCTCGATGAATTTTTTTCCGATTCAGGGTGAATATTCCTCACCGATTTAACTCAACTTTGTTGTTGACTAAAAAATGCCGATCCCTCATTTTATTTAGACGTCTAAACGTATAGGTGTTTAGATGTGCAAATAAAAGTAACTGGCAAATTATTAAGATGGGAAATTATTCCGTTTGTTAACGAGGTGCAGGATATGAGTTTTTTTCACGCAAATCAGCGCGAGGCGCTGAATCAGAATCTGGCTGAACTGGAAGGACAGATCCGTGTTTCATTTGAATTCTTTCCACCGCGTACAGCCGAGATGGAAAAAACCCTGTGGAAATCCATTGGTCGTCTGAGCACCCTCAAGCCTAAATTTGTTTCTGTTACTTATGGTGCTAACTCTGGCGAGCGTGATCGTACCCATAGCATAATCAAGGGAATAAAAGAAAAAACCGGCCTTGAAGCGGCTCCGCACCTTACTTGTATTGATGCCAGTCGCGATGAATTGTGCGAAATTGCCCGTGATTATTGGAAAAATGGTATTCGCCATATTGTGGCTTTGCGGGGTGATTTACCGGAAAACGGTGAAAAACCTAAAATGTATGGAGTTGATCTGGTTGAATTACTTAAGAAAGAAGCTGATTTTGATATTTCCGTTGCGGCTTACCCTGAGGTGCATCCTGAGGCAAAAAGTTCTCAGGCTGACCTGATTAGCCTGAAACGAAAAATTGATGCGGGGGCGAACCGTGCTATTACTCAATTCTTCTTTGATGTGGAAAGTTACCTACGTTTTCGTGACCGCTGTGTGACTGCCGGGATTGATGTGGAAATTGTACCGGGAATTTTGCCGGTATCCAATTTCCGTCAGCTTAAACGTTTTGCTGTAATGACCAATGTGCGTATTCCAAGTTGGATGACCAGAATGTTTGATGGACTGGATGATGATCCTGAAAGCGCAAATTTAGTTGGTGCTTCTATCGCAATGGATATGGTGAAGATTTTAAGCCGCGAAGGTGTGAAGGATTTTCATTTTTATACCTTAAACCGTGCAGAACTGAGTTATGCAATTTGTCATACTTTGGGTGTTCGTCCTTAATCATTGGCTCTTATTAAGAAATGTTGCTTAGTAAGAGCATATTTTTTTCGCAGTATTGTTATAAAGAGTGAATTCTTATTATGTGAATCTACCGGATAAATTAATTAAAATAAGTTGAAATTAATACATTATTGCATAAAATTTACTGATTTACTTAGCTTGGATCAAGGAATTGCTTTTCAAACACGTTTCACCTTGCGCGCAGCATTTATTGCGTTTTGTAAAGCAGCATTGGGAGCGAAAGCGTCATTCAAAGCGGTTGTGAATGCCTGAAAATCCTGGACTGTCATTGTTATGCGAGAGTCTCTATCTAATAGCTCACGTGCTTTCTCTTTAGCTGCTGTGCGCACGAATGCAGCCATTGTTGTGCCCATTAAAGCTGCGGCGCGAGAAATAACTTCCTTTTCATCTGTGTCCATCTTTAAATCAAATCGAGCGATAGCAGTCATTATCATTCCTCTTTAAATACGGCAAATTAACGTATACGGTATTTTTCTGTATAAAAATTGAGTAAGCAAGTTTTAATATTGAGTTTGTATCCCCACACTACATTATCATTGTTAGATCATCTCGGTTTAATAAGTAAAGTTCGCCATAATCCTTCGTCCAGTATGAACTGTTGTGGTTCAATAATTCTGGGCATCTATCCCCGGATAACCCTTCTCTTCTGACACCTAAAATAGATAAAAATCGGGTCACTTTTTTACATAAGCAGGGTAGGAGAAATACTAAGATACTCTTAATCAACTCAACCTATTTTGGAAAGAATAATGCATATTCAGCATATTGGCGGCCATACACCGCTTAGCCAAACGCAAGCTCCTCAGCACACGGCATCTTCTCCTCTACTCGAACAAGGTAACCGCTTGTTCGAACAGTCTGTTCGGCGAGGTCCTTTGCATTTCCAGAGTTCGGATCTCAAGCATTTGATCACCGAACTGCGCCAATTGCAGAGTGCTCCCAACAGTGCGCAAGCCCAACGGGTGCAGGATGCTATCCAGCACTGGGAGAACCACCACCCTAAAGAGGTGGTGGCCCGTAGCTCCCGCCTTACCGAGCTTAAACAGGCTCTGGCAGAACAAGGCGCTGTGGTGCGCACTCTCCAGCCAAAGGTGATGACGGCCGGTCCCCAAGCGATGTTGCAGCAGGCTATGCCAGCTTTACAGAAGATGGGAACTTACGCATGCACTGATGCCGGCACTTTCGTTAGCAAGCAGAATCCTCATTATCAGCAAATCATGGAGAGATTGAGGTTATTCAATGACAACCCGGACCGCCTGAGGGGTAACAGCCAGGCCAATATGATGTCCAACATGGCGGCTATCGCCGCTAGACAAGGCAACGTCAGTTTCAACCAACTGCAATCTATCGCCGCCCGGGTCGCTCAAGCTCAGGCTGGTTGTTGCACCACTTTAGCCTACTCTGCGGCAGCCGAACTGATGAAGCACAATCAAGATGACCAGCAGCGCATTGAGGTAGTCGCTCATCGTGGCGCCAAGGGGCATAGCCAGACCCACTGCTTCGTGGTGGTCGGTCGTGATCCCAATAGTGAGCTCAGCAAACCCGAAACTTGGGGCTCCCAGGCATATGTCATCGATCCTTGGGCTGCGACCATAGGTGGTAAACTGCAAGGCACGTCGAGTAATCCTCCGATCGCTAACCTGTGGCCGCCGACTGAATCTGTGTTTGACAACCATAAAAGGTAACCAGGGTAACTATGTTCAATGCCTTATTATCGGAACTGTGCCGACGCCTTGGGCAGACCGAAGAGTCTCTGCATTCGGAGGGGCTCGATCTACCTCTCGGCCCTTTTAGTTTGCATATCCGCCAACGCGATGAGTTGGTAACTTTGTTTATTCCACTAGGTGATGTCGAACTTTGTTCGTTGGCTACACTGGCCGATTGGCCAACATTGCAACTGAGCCGTAGTGGTGAGGGAGAGACTCTGCTTTGGAGCCGTGAATGGTTGGAGAGGCTGGATGCTGAGCTGTTGACCAACTTGGTCGAGCGGATGTTACAGCAAGCCAGGGACCTTACGGCTACGGCGCCTATCACTGAAAGCCAAGAGTGGCCGCCGTTAAGTATTCAAGGGAGTTCGTGGCACAAAGTTTAGGTGAAAAACCTTAAGAAGCTTTAAGAGATTAATCAGGTGTATTATTGCAAGCCACGAGCGATATTATTTTGTGCATTCGTTATACCATTCGTTGATTAATGACTTTATTACTGGGTACAGGCACTCCTACAGAGGGAGCCTAACGGAAATAATTTGTGAGAAATTCACCTAGGTAAACTTTTAAATTAATTTTATATATTTGCCTAATTACGAGGCTAAACCATCGGCGTCGATACCTGTACGTAAAAATAAACAAGGGCGGTTTCCCGCCCCTCTTAATAGACGCCTAAATGGGTTTTAGCAGGTCAAAGAATGCTGATCTGCGTTGACATGGTATTTCGAGGCCAATTAGCAGAAGTGTTCTGGTAACTGAAGATACCATTCTGGTAGCCATCGAGGCTGTATTCTTTCAGGAAGCCAACCACAATTTGGCCCGCAGCACATGGCCAATTGTAGTGCCCGTTTGTAATGCAAACTGGTGTAGAAGAGTACAGTGAGTATGGCAGTGTAGCGCCGTTCATCCAAGCAAAGGAATTGTAGCCGTAGCCAATTTCCAGAACGGCGGCGCGGAGCTGTTGTCCTCCGTGATTGCAGTTTGTCACCGGCAAGTTGGAAGTGTATTCCCATCCGCAATTCGTTGAGCCAACGGCATAGACCCACATATTGGTTAGCGGAGGTGCGGCGACGTAAGCTACCCCAGATTTAGCGTCGAGCTTTTTCTCTTCTTCAGCCCGGATAGGGCTCTCAGGGTTAGGCAGTAGCTGAGGTTGAGCTGCCAAGGCATTTTGAGCAGTAGGGACCTCCTTCGGTTGCTCTGTTTGGGCATAGGCATTAACGCCAAACAAGGAAGCAAGAGATAACAACATGGCAAGTTTATTTTTCTTCACGACTGAATCCTCTTAGAAATGGAAAAGCACAATTCTAGGGAAGTGGGCGAAAATCACATTATTAAATTTTATTTATGTAATGATCGAAATTTTTGCGGGGGTTATTGTTTGCTTGCTTATCTCACTGAGGAACAAAGGTGGACAAATAATAAGGAGTTTTTCTTTAATTGCTTCGCCTGGTGAGAAATAACTCCTTTTTCGTTGTCTATTGAGCACATTTTGTGCTGGGTTGTTTGGGAAAGATTCCAGTACTGTGCTCAATAGTGTCACTATAATCGCGTGGAGGTTGTTTCCTCCTGACAGCAACTAACCTGTATTTCGCATTCCTGCTGCGATACCGGCAATGGTGACCATCAACGCTTGTTCAACCTGAGGATCGGGATGTTGCTGCTGACGGGAACGCAGTAATAGTTCTGCCTGTAAGACGTTGAGTGGATCAGTGTAAACATTACGTAGGGCGATTGATTCTGCAATCCATGGTAGATCTGCCATCAGGTGTTCATCTTTAGAAATGGTTAATACCGTCTTAATATCTGCGGAAAGTTGCTCGCGCAGTTTCTGACCTAACGGCCATAAGTTCTTATCTACCAGACGATGATCATAATATTCCGCTAGCCACAAATCAGCTTTGGCGAAGACCATTTCCAACATACCAATCCGAGTGGTAAAAAAAGGCCAATCACGGCACATTTCTGCTAATACATCCTGTTTCCCATCATTTATAACTTGTTGTAGCGCGGTGCCTGCACCTAACCAGGCTGGCAACATTAGGCGATTCTGTGTCCAGGCGAAAATCCACGGGATAGCGCGTAAACTTTCTACTCCACCCGCCGGATGACGTTTGGCTGGACGAGAACCTAAAGGCAGTTTAGCTAATTCCTGTTCTGGTGTTGCCGCACGGAAATAAGGTACAAAATCGGGCTGTTCACGTACATAATCGCGATACATCTTGCAGGAAACATCAGACAGGGTATCCATCACCTGATGCCATTCTGGTTTAGGCTCCGGCGGTGGTAGGAGGTTTGCTTCCAGAATCGCACTGGCATATAAGGCTAAGCTACTGATAGTGACCTGTGGCAGACCGAATTTAAAGCGGATCATTTCACCCTGTTCAGTCACGCGCAGGCCACCTTTCAGGCTTCCCGGTGGTTGGGAAAGCAGAGCAGCATGTGCTGGTGCGCCGCCACGGCCAATGGTACCGCCGCGACCGTGGAACAAGGTCAGCGTGACGCCTTCTTTTTCACAAGCTTTGATTAGTGCATCTTGTGCGCGGTATTGCGCCCATCCCGCAGCCATCACCCCGGCATCTTTTGCCGAGTCAGAGTAGCCAATCATCACCATCTGTTTGTCCTGAATCAGAGTGCGATACCATTTAATATTCATTAATTGCTGAATGACATTTTCGGCATTATTCAGGTCATCAAGGGTTTCGAACAATGGGGCAACGGGTAAAGTGAACGGACAACCGGCTTCTTTCAGTAGCAAGTGAACCGCTAATACATCAGAAGGTACTTTAGCCATTGAGATAACGTAAGCGGCGATAGCGTCTTGAGGTGACTCGGCAATGACTTTACAGGTTGCGAAAACCTCTTGCGTTTCAGCGCTTGGTTGCCAGTTATGTGGGATCAATGGACGTTTGGAGTGCAGTTCATACAGTAGGAAAGCCTGTTTTTCTTCTTCTGACCAACTGGCGTAGTCACCTAATTCTAGGTATTGCGTCAGTTCAGAAGCGGCAGTTGTATGGCGAGTGCTTTCTTGGCGTACATCAATACGTACCAGCGATAAGCCGAAACAACGGATACGGCGTAAGATATCTAATAATTGACCGTTGGCGATGATTTCCATCCCGCAGGTTTTTAGTGACTGATAACAGGCGTAAAGTGGTTGCCAAAGCTGTTCGTTATCCACCAGCAAATCAGTTGGTGGCAGAACTTGTTCTCCTTTCAGTTGTTTCTCCAAATAGGTCAATGTATTGCTGAGTTGTGTCCGCAACTTTTTAGCAATTTCTCGGTAAGGTTCTAGAATTTCATCACCACCTGCTAATTTACGAACTTCTGGTGTACATTCAGACATGGATAGCTCAGAAACCAGAACCTGAATGTCTTTTAGGAATAGATCGGCTGCTTTCCAGCGGCTAAGCAGTAATACATGACGAGTGACTTCAGAGGTGACATTCGGGTTGCCGTCTCGGTCGCCGCCCATCCAGGAAGTAAAGCGGACAGGTACCGCTTCAACTGGCAGGCTGTAATCAATTGACTCTTCCAGTTGTTCATTGAATTCACGCAGGAATGCTGGCACAGCCTCCCACAAGCTGTTTTCCACCATAGCAAACCCCCACTTCGCTTCATCAATTGGGGTAGGACGGATTTTGCGGATTTCATCGGTATGCCATGATTGGGCAATTAACTGGCGCAGGCGGCGCATAATGTTATTACGCTCATAATCCGCCAGATCATCGTGATCGAGTTGCGATAGACAGGTGTTAACGGCTACCAGTTTATGGATCAATGTACGACGAGCGATTTCAGTTGGGTGAGCGGTGAGAACCAGTTCAATAGACAGTTCATTTACCGCTTTTTTCAGATCGTCATTATTGAAATTTTTTTCTTTTAAGCGGGTGAATAATTTCGCTAACGCAACGGGGTTGCTGGCAGCTTCACCATGCGGGGAGATACTGTGATATTGTTCTGCGACGTTTGTCAGGTTGAGAAATTGATTGAAAGCACGGGCAACGGGTAGCAGTTCATTATTAGATAGGTTTTGCAATGTAGATAATAGCTGCTGGCGGTGTGCTTCATTACCTGCGCGGGACGATTTGGATAATTTGCGGATAGTCTCAACTTTATCGAGAATATCTTCCCCTAAAGCTTCTTTGATCGTGTCTCCGAGCAGCTTACCTAGCATGCTGACATTACTACGCATTGCAGAATATTGTTGGTTCATGTGACTCTTAGCCTTTATTGCTGGCAGAATGTTGATTCTGTTCCTGTAGAAAAATTTTATTTAAGTGGCGGGAAGTTATTTTTTGTGGCGCCACAGTGTTGCATTGACCCTAAGCCCTCATATTCATATCAGAAAATAATCAGTTTGGGCGAAATTTCTAAAATTTAATGGTAGGTCATGGTCTATAAGTATTACTTATGTATCAGGAAGCTTGGGAAGAGTACTTTTGTTAATTGTTATGATGCTTGAGTCCCCCTGACTTTTGGGGGACGAGTAAAACAATTAATCATTGCTTAGACAAAAATGATCTATTAACTGAGAAATTATCTTTCTGGTGGGTTTAATAAATGACATATCAATGAACTCATCCGGTTGATGTGCCTGTTCAATAGAACCAGGGCCAAGGACTAAAGTTGGGCATACTTTCTGAATGAATGGTGCTTCGGTACAGTAGTTGACCGTTTCAGCTTTGCGGCCTAGCAGTTTCTCAATCACGTCAACCATCTTGTGATCAGTTGGGCATTCATAACCGGGAATAGGGGAATGTAATTCATCGATAGTTAAGCGGCCAGGCCAGCGTTGCTTCACTGGTTCCAGTGCTTCATTTAGCAGTCCGTTCAGATCCTGTAACGTTAGTCCCGGTAACGGGCGAATATCCATATGCAATTCACAATGGGCACAAATACGGTTTACTGCGTCACCTCCATGAATATAGCCGAAGTTCATGGTTGGGTGTGGAATGGTAAATGCCGGGTTGTTGTAACGCTCTTTTAGCGTATTGCGTAGTTCAATCAGGTGACCAATAGATTCGTGCATCAAGTCAATGGCGTTTATACCACGGTCTGGATCACTGGAGTGCCCGGATTGGCCAACAATGCGGATAGCGTTCGATAAATGTCCTTTGTGTGCACAGATAGGATGCAATGAAGTGGGTTCACCAATAATAGCGAAATCTGGGCGGATAGTGGTACTTGCAGCAAAATAGCGGGCTCCCGCCATTGTCGTCTCTTCATCTGCGGTTGCCAGAATGTACAGCGGACGGGTTATTTTACTGACATCAATGTCCCGCAACGCATCAATAATAAAGGCGAAAAAGCCTTTCATGTCTGCTGTACCTAAACCGTACAGTTTGTTATCGCGTTCTGTCAGGGTGAACGGATCTTTCGTCCAGAGCCCTTCGTCAAAGGGTACGGTATCAGTGTGTCCACACAATAGTAATCCACCTAGGCCACGCCCCAATGTTGCTAGTAGATTGTATTTTCCGAGGGCTTCGGGGACGGGCTGTATCTCAATCTCGAAACCAATTTCTTTCAGCCAACTTGCCAATAGGTTGATGAGAGACTCGTTACTTTGGTCAATACTGACATCGGTGGCGCTGATAGATGGCGTCGCGATTAATTGCCGAAATAGCTCAATAAATGGAGGTAATTTAATATTCACTGTTGACAGCCTTTATTCATGATAGTATCAATATTCATGCATTTTTTTTGAATAAAAATACATTATCCCGTTTGAATACTGAGCATAAGGTAAAGATATCCTATGTTGAATACGTTGGTTGTTGGTGCAAGTGGTTACACCGGAGCAGAACTGGCAGCATATCTGCATCGTCATCCGCATACGAATCTGATTAGACTCATGGTTTCTGCTCAGAGCGTTGATGCAGATAAATGCTTCTCAGATTTACATCCACAGTATAAAGGCATTGTTGATCTACCGCTGCAACCGCTGACTGATATTATTAATGCTGCTAAAGGGATTGATGTGGTTTTCCTTGCCACCGCCCATGAAGTTAGTCATGACATTGCGCCGTTATTTCTGGCAGCAGGTTGCATTGTATTCGATCTCTCCGGTGCCTACCGCGTACAAAATGCTCAGATTTATCAACAATACTACGGATTCAAACATAAGCATACTGAATGGTTAGCACAAGCAGTATATGGACTTGCCGAATGGCAGGCTGAAAAAATCAAACAGGCCCAATTAGTTGCTGTACCGGGATGTTACCCAACAGTTTCTCAACTCTCCCTAAAACCGTTGTTGGAAAATAGTTTGCTGGATACCAGCCATTGGCCGGTGATTAATGCTACTAGTGGTGTAAGTGGAGCAGGCCGGAAAGCCAGCATGACCAACAGTTTCTGCGAAATCAGTTTGCAACCTTATGGAATATTTACCCATCGTCATCAACCGGAGATTGAGGAACATCTGGGAACCAAAGTGGTTTTTACTCCACATCTTGGCAATTTCGCGCGGGGTATTCTTGCCACAATTACCTGTAAGTTGAAGCCGGGTGTTACCGTAGGACAGATAGATGAGGTGTATCGTCAAGCATACAAAGATAAGCCATTGGTAAGGCTTTATAGCAAAGGAGTGCCAGCATTGAAATCCGTTGTTGGGTTACCGTTCTGTGATATCGGTTTTGTTGTACAGGGTGACCATCTGATTATTGTGGGTACTGAGGATAATCTTTTGAAGGGCGCGGCAGCTCAGGCAGTTCAGTGTATGAATATACGTTTTGGGTTTGAAGAAACTCAGGCATTATTTTAATTATTGACGTGAAGGAGTAGAGCAGATGGAACCTTTAGTCATAAAGTTAGGTGGCGTGTTACTGGACAATGAAGAAGCATTGGAACGTGTGTTTACTGCATTACAGGAATATCGGCAAACACACGAACGCCAGTTGGTTATTGTTCATGGGGGGGGGTATCTGGTGGATGAGCTGATGGAAAAGTTGCAGCTACCGATAGTGAAGGAACAAGGATTACGAGTAACACCCGCTGATCAGATTGGGATTATCACTGGCGCATTGGCTGGTATCGCCAATAAGACCTTGTTGTCGTGGGCGACTAAATATCAACTTGCATCAGTTGGATTATATTTAGGAGATGGTAATGTGGTCATGGTTTCCCAACTGAGTGAAGAGTTGGGGCATGTGGGGAAAGCGATGCCGGGCGATGCTAAGTTGCTGAAAATGTTATTGGATGCGGGTTATATGCCTATTATCAGCTCGATTGGTGTAACGGATAAAGGGGAGCTGATGAATGTGAATGCCGATCAGGCAGCAACGGCGATAGCTCAGACACTAGGTGCTGATTTGATATTGCTCTCTGATGTTAGTGGTATTTTGGATGGTAAAGGGCAGAGAATCCCTGACATAAATGTTGAGAAAGCAGAACAACTTATTGCTCACGGCATCATTACTGACGGCATGATTGTGAAGGTGAATGCCGCTCTAGATGCAGCTAGAACATTAGATCGTCCGGTAGATATCGCCAGTTGGCGTCATGCAGATCAACTGACCGATCTATTTAACGGTGTTCCCGTCGGTACTCGTATTCTGGCTTAAATTAAGTTTGATTAATTTTCGGCAAATCTTTGCTGATAAATAACAACGGAATTTCAAAGGGTAACTTCATGCATACTAAAGATATTAAAAAAATCGTTCTTGCTTATTCTGGTGGTCTGGATACTTCTGCCATTATTCCTTGGCTGAAGGAACATTATGGCAACTGTGAAGTTGTTGCGTTTGTTGCCGATGTGGGGCAAAGCCGTGAAGATTTGGAAGGCGTGGAGCAGAAAGCTTTGCGTTCTGGCGCATCAGAATGTCACGTTGTGGATCTGCGTGAGGAATTCATTAAAGATTATGTTTATCCGGTACTGAAAACCGGTGCTCTGTATGAAGGTAGCTATTTGTTGGGCACTTCAATGGCACGCCCCATTATTGCTAAAGCACAGGTTGAATTGGCACTGAAAGTGGGAGCAGATGCACTTGCTCATGGTGCAACAGGTAAGGGTAACGATCAGGTTCGGTTTGAAAGCACTTATACGGCATTAGCCCCCCAGCTAAAAGTAGTTGCACCGTGGAGAGAGTGGGATTTGCGTTCCCGTGAAGCGTTGCTGGATTATCTGAAAGCGCGAGATATTCCAACCACCGCAACATTGGAGAAAATTTACAGCCGTGATGAGAATGCGTGGCATATCTCTACCGAAGGTGGCGTACTGGAAAGTACTTGGAATGCATCTAATAAAGATTGTTGGGTGTGGACAGTCGATCCAGAAGAGGCACCAGATGAAGCTGAATTGGTCAGTGTCACTATTGAGAAAGGCGAGGTTGTTGGGGTTAGCGGCAAGGTGATGTCTCCATATCAATGCCTTGAAGCGCTGAACATTCTGGGCGTAAAACATGGTATCGGCCGTATCGATATCGTGGAAAACCGGCTGGTGGGAATGAAATCTCGTGGTTGTTATGAGACGCCGGGAGGAACCATCATGATGGCTGCGTTGCGTGGTGTTGAACAACTGGTTCTGGACCGTGATAGCTTTAAATGGCGTCAGCAGCTTGGGCTAGAAATGTCTTATGTCGTTTATGACGGACGTTGGTTTGCCCCGCTACGTCAATCTATTCAGGCCGCGGCTGAGACGTTGGCTGCGGATGTCAGCGGTGAAGTAGTACTGAAACTCTATAAAGGTCAGGTAACAGCGATCCAGAAAAGATCAACAAATAGCCTTTATTCTGAAGCGTTTGCAACGTTTGGTGAAGATGAGGTTTACGATCACAGCCATGCAGCAGGATTTATCCGTCTGTATTCTCTCCCTTCGCGCATTCGAGCATTAAATAGTAAAGAGTAATTTCATCGTTCGTAGTTATGGAGGTAATGACCAGATCGTGAATTCATCCTTGTATTTGATTTATCGAGTCTATTATCTCCATGTTGCGAATGAAATTGCTGTTTATGAAAGGTAATCAATCACTCAGACATCAGATAATCAGGAACGAAAATATGGCACTCTGGGGCGGGCGTTTCAGTCAGAAAGCAGATCAACGGTTTAAACAATTTAACGATTCACTTCGCTTTGATTATCGGTTGGCGGAACAGGACATTACCGGTTCAGTTGCATGGTCGAAAGCGTTGATAACGGTTGGTGTGCTGACCGTTGAAGAACAACAAAGACTGGAGCTGGCATTAAATGAATTGTTGAATGAGGTTCAGGCTAACCCACAAGCCATCTTGCAAAGTGGTGCAGAAGATATCCATAGTTGGGTAGAAGGGCAGTTGATCAGTAAAGTTGGCGATTTGGGTAAGAAGCTCCACACTGGTCGTAGCCGTAACGATCAGGTGGCAACAGATCTCAAACTTTGGTGTAAAGAATACATATCACATCTCCATCAGGCAATTGTGGAGTTACAGCAGGCATTGGTGATTACTGCGGAGAATAATCAGGATGCAGTGATGCCGGGCTATACCCATCTGCAAAGAGCGCAGCCTATCACATTTGCTCACTGGTGCTTGGCATATGTAGAAATGTTGGTCCGAGATGAAAGTCGGTTACAGGATACTTTGAAACGGCTGGATACCAGCCCGCTTGGGTGTGGTGCATTGGCTGGAGCCGCTTATGATATTGACCGTGAACAACTAGCATCATGGCTAGGTTTTGTTTCAGCGACGCGTAACAGTTTGGATAGCGTTTCAGATCGTGACCATGTATTGGAACTGCTATCTAATGCCAGTATCAGTATGATCCATCTTTCCCGTTTTGCGGAAGACCTAATTTTCTTTAATAGCGGTGAAGCCGGGTTTATTGAACTGTCAGATCGAGTCACTTCCGGTTCTTCTCTGATGCCACAGAAGAAAAACCCGGATGCACTGGAGTTAATTCGTGGGAAATGTGGCCGGGTGCAGGGGGCATTGACCGGTATGATGATGACCTTGAAAGGTTTGCCGCTAGCCTACAATAAAGATATGCAGGAGGATAAAGAAGGGCTATTCGATGCGCTGGATACTTGGCTGGATTGTTTACATATGTCCGCGTTGGTGTTAGATGGTATTCAGGTCAGGCGTTCACGTTGTGCGGAAGCAGCTAAACAGGGCTATGCTAACGCGACCGAATTAGCTGATTATTTGGTTGCAAAAGGTGTTCCATTCCGAGAAGCTCACCATATTGTTGGGGAAATTGTGATTATGGCGCTTGCCCAGGGGCAGGCATTGGAAGCGTTGTCATTGGCAGAGTTGCAGAAGTTCAGTAGTGCAATTACTGAAGATGTATATGATATTTTGTCTTTGCAATCTTGTCTGGACAAACGCCTTGCAAAGGGGGGAGTGTCGCAAAAACAGGTTATGAAAGCGATTGCAGAGGCTAAACAGAGGCTAAAATTAAGTTAGTCATCATAATAGTAGGGGGATTAATTTATCCCCTATAAAATAAATGAGAGCTTTATATATAAGTTCTTAAGGATTATCTGATAGTCTTTTCCTCACATTGATATAATTATCTATTGGTAGTTTCTATCATTTATATTAAATATGTTGAGGTGGGAATGAATATCCGCGATCTGGAATATCTTGTGGCGCTTGCGGAGCATCGGCACTTCCGCCATGCTGCTGATTCTTGCCACGTTAGCCAGCCTACGTTAAGCGGGCAAATTCGTAAGCTTGAGGATGATCTGGGTGTCATGTTATTGGAGCGCACCAGCCGTAAAGTTTTGTTCACGCAACAAGGGATGTTATTAGTAGAACAAGCCAGAACAGTTCTCCGCGAGGTGAGGATTTTGCAGGAAATGGCGTCACTTCAAGGGGAAAACATGTCTGGTCCTCTGCATATTGGTTTGATCCCGACGGTTGGTCCATATCTGTTGCCTCATATTATCCCTGGGCTTCATAGTTTGTTTCCTAAGTTGGAAATGTATCTATATGAAGCCCAGACTCAAAGTCTGTTAGCCCAGTTGGATAGTGGAAAATTGGACTGTGCGATTCTGGCAATGGTTAAGGAGACAAGAGCTTTCATTGAAGTGCCATTGTTTGAAGAACCCATGAAACTAGCTATCTATGATGGTCATCCTTGGGCAGAGCGTAAAAAAATCGCTATGGATGAATTGGCAGGTGAAAAATTGTTGATGTTAGAAGATGGTCATTGCTTGCGTGATCAGGCAATGGGGTTCTGTTTTCAGGCGGGCGCGAAGGAAGATACCCATTTTCGTGCAACCAGTTTGGAAACCCTGCGTAATATGGTTGCTGCCGGTAGTGGAATAACCTTATTGCCTGATCTGGCAGTGCCACAAGAGAAAAAACGTGATGGCGTCTGTTATCTGGAGTGTAGCAGCCCTGAACCTAAGCGGTCTGTTGTTTTGATTTATCGTCCTGGTTCACCTCTGCGTGGTCGCTATGAGCAACTAGCAGAGGCTATTAGAGCTAAAATGGGCACTTATTACGGGCAATCAAAATAGCCGGTTAAGCCCGTTTAAAGCCGCGACACGATAGGCTTCAGCCATAGTTGGATAGTTGAAAGTAGTATTGACGAAATATTCGATAGTATTACTTTCACCTTTCTGTTCCATAATCGCTTGGCCGATATGAATAATTTCAGCCGCACGTTCCCCGAAACAATGAATGCCAAGAATCTCTTTTGTTTCCCGGTGGAACAGTATTTTCAAACTTCCTACGTTCATCCCCGCAATTTGCGCGCGCGCAAGATGTTTAAATTGCGCGCGTCCAACTTCATAAGGCACTTTCATTGCTGTTAATTGTTGTTCGGTTTTACCTACAGAGCTAATTTCAGGAATGGTATAGATACCCGTTGGAATATCTTCAATCAGATGAACTTCGGCGTTTCCTTTCGTCATCGCTTGGGCGGCAATTCGACCTTGATCATAAGCAGCTGAGGCCAGGCTTGGATAGCCGATAACATCTCCTACAGCGTAAATATTTTCGTTGCTAGTTTGATAGATCTTATTAACTTTCAGTAAACCGCGGCTATCTGCTTCTAGACCAACGTTTTTTAGTCCTAAAGTATCCGTATTACCTGTTCGACCATTAGCATAAAGCAGACAGTCAGCTTTGACTTTTTTACCGGATTTAAGGTGAACGATAACACCATCATCAACACCTTCAATTTTAGAATATTCTTCATTGTGGCGGATCACTATACCGCTATTCCAGAAATGGTAAGAAAGTGCATCTGACATCTCTTGATCAAGGAAAGCGAGTAAGTGATTACGCGTGTTAATCAAATCAACTTTTACGCCTAATCCACGGAAGATTGAAGCATATTCGCAACCAATCACTCCGGCACCGTAAATAATGACATGCCGTGGTTCATGATCCAGTTTCAGAATGGAATCGCTGTTATAAATACGGGAATGAGTGAAATCGACATCTGGCGGACAATATGGGCGAGAACCCGTTGCGATAATAATTTTATCTGCGCTTAAAATATCGTGGTTATCGTCGGCATAGCGCACACTCACCCGGTGGTCATCAATGAATGTTGCTTCCCCGGAAAACATACGACACCCATTACGTTCGTAAAATCCTTGACGCATTCTAGTTTGCTGATTAATTACCATTTCAGCACGGCGTAAGATTTCAGCAAATGAAGAGCGAAGAATGCGGGAATTATCACTGTACAGAGGGTTTTGGTTAAATTCAATAATACGACTGACGGCGTGGCGGAGGGCTTTCGACGGGATGGTACCCCAATGAGTACAACCACCGCCGACATTATTATAGCGTTCAATAACAGCAACGCTTTTACCCTGTTTCACCAATCCCATTGCTGCTCCTTCTCCACCGGGACCAGAACCAATGACAATGGCGTCAAAATGAATATGTTGCATAGAGGAAATACCTGTTTTTACACAAAATTACAACGCTATATTAACATCGGTTGACTTAATAACCCAATCCTCATAAGGAGTTTATGTCATCGTTTAGGGTGAATTGAACATAGTTTTACTCGCTATGCTAATACCATGAAGTTTTTGGAAAAAAAATAATTATCTAACGATCGAATTAACAAAGGGGGAATGCTCCCTTAATGATTTTCTGACTACGCGTAGTCACTTTTATCATCTTAATATCTAATAAGAAAATGCGCTGAGAAAATGACATGGATCATTATAAATGACATGACAAGCATATCATTACGGCAAACGCGTTAAAATTTGGTATATTTCCTAACATGTAGTTCAGATAAAGAGTCAGGATTCGTGTGAGTAACATTATCGGCATCAGAGCGAAACAGAAAGAAAAAACTCGTCGTTCACTGATTGAAGCTGCTTTCAGCCAGTTGAGTGCCGAAAGGAGTTTTACCAGCCTTAGCTTGCGTGAAGTCGCCCGTGAAGCAGGTATTGCACCTACTTCATTTTATCGTCATTTCCGCGATGTTGATGAGCTTGGGCTCACTATGGTGGATGAAAGTGGTTTGATGTTACGTCAGTTAATGAGGCAAGCCCGGCAACGTATTGCTAAAGGTGGCAGTGTCATCCGTACGTCTGTTTCAACTTTTATGGAATTTATCGGTAATAACCCAAATGCATTCCGATTATTATTACGTGAACGTTCAGGGACTTCTGCTGAATTTCGTGCCGCTGTCGCACGGGAAATACAACATTTTATTGCTGAGCTGGCAGACTATTTAGAACAGGAAAGCTGTATGCCGAGGCATTTTACTGAAGTGCAGGCAGAGGCAATGGTAACAATAGTATTCAGTGCAGGTGCAGAAGCACTGGATATTGATTTGGAGAAAAGACAGCGTTTAGAAGAACGTTTAGTCTTGCAGCTACGGATGATTGCTAAAGGTGCATATTATTGGTATCGCAAAGAAATGAACCCACCGAACCCTAAACTTAAATAACTATGAAGGAGGAGAACGAAATGATGGAACAATATCGCCAGGACAAAAGTACATTGTTACTCGCTTTTATTGTCGGATTAGCAACGAATGGAACGTTTTCAGCAGTTTTTAGCTCAGTTGTTTCTTTTTCAGTTTTCCCATTGATAACATTGATTTTATCAATTTATTGTATCCACCAGCGCTATTTGAATTACTCAATGCCAGATGGGATGCCTAAGTTGGTTGTCGCCTGTTTCCTCTTAGGATTATTTAGTTATAGTGCGATTATCAGAGTTGAATACCCTGAAATTGGCTCTAATTTTCTGCCCGCAGTAATGGGTACCGTACTGGTATTTTGGATTTACAGAAAGGTAAAAATTCGTAAAAACAAAGCAATTACAGAAAATTGCCATTAATTGATGAAAAACGCCGGAGAGATCTATCTGCCGGCGTTTTTGTTTTATATGTTCGTCAAGTATCAGTTTAATTTTTCCAGAAGCACGCCGCATTCCATATGATGAGTATAAGGAAACTGATCAAACAGAGCCAGATGGCTAATTTTATGCGTTTGGGTTAATGTTTCCAGATTATGGCAAAGGGTTTCCGGGTTACAGGAAATATAAAGAATCCGTGGATATGTTTGGACCATCTCAAGCGTTTTTTCATCAAGGCCGCTACGTGGCGGATCGACAAAGATAGTCTCACATTGATAGCTTTTTAAATTGATTCCCTGAAGGCGATTAAATTCGCGTTCACCATTCATTGCTTGGGTGAACTCCTCTGCTGACATTCGGATAATTTGTACATTATCAATACCGTTGGCTGCAATGTTGTATTGAGCGGCAGCAACGGATGGCTTGGCAATTTCTGTTGCCAATACTCGTTCAAAATTTTGAGCTAATGCCAGAGAGAAATTGCCATTACCACAATAGAGCTCAAGTAAATCACCTTTTGAATCTTTGGTAATATTAATTGCCCATTCAAGCATATGAATATTGACGCTAGCATTTGGTTGGGTGAAGCTGTTTTCCACTTGGCGATAAATCATTTTTCGGCCTGCAACAGGTAAAACCTCATCAATATAGTCATGATCCAATGTGATTTTGGTTTTAGCGGCTCTGCCAATTAACTCAACGTCAAATCCTTTATTTCTTAACGCTTCACGCAGTCTTAATGCCTGTTGTGTCCATTCATCACCCAATTTTTTGTGATAAAGCAGAGAAACAAGGATTTTATTACTGCAAGTAGACAGATAATCAATTTGAAATAGCTTATGACGCAAGATCTGTTCAGATCTAATGGAGTCAATTAATACTACCATCATTTTGTTGATTAACTTACTGGCGACAGGGAATTGAACAAGGCGAATACGCTGTTTCGTCTGTTGATCGAACATAATATGGTACAAATCATCCTGCTCATGCCAGATTCGAAATTCTGCTCGCATTCTGTAATGAGATAGCGGTGAGCGGAAAACCTCTGGCCCCGGGGGTTGGAAAGGCGCCATCATGTTTTTTAAACGGCTGACTTTCTCCGTCAGTTGCTGTTCATAGCTTTCCGTTGGCAGGAGATTTTGCATTATGTTTGTTCTCTTATATCTGTAGTAAGAAAAATTTTCGTGCAAAATTGTAGGGGAAGAGCAAAGAATGTCCAGTTTTCTTATTACTCATACACGATCCTGTCTATGCTTACTATTATGAATAGGTTCAACGCTTCATCGTAGCGTGTCCTTCTAACAATAAATTGTGGGATGTTTTCTCTCATGATAAATAAAAAGCGGTTATTATTATCCACTGTTTCAATCATGGTAATTTCTGGTTGGAATCAAGCCTCTGTTGCGGTGGAGTCGCAGGATTCATTGGTTGTGACGGCGAGTCGTTTTAAACAGCCGGTATCAAGCATACTGGCTGCTTATACTGTTGTAACACGGGATGAAATTGATCGTTGGCAGTCAAATAGTGTAGCCGATATTTTGCGTCGTCTACCCGGTGTTGATATTGCGCGGCATGGAGGTATTGGGCAGTTAAGCTCTTTGTTTATACGTGGTACTCATGCTAGTCATGTATTGGTACTGATAGATGGAATACGTTTGAATCAAGCGGGCATCAGTGGCTCCTCTGATTTAAGCCAAATACCTGTATCATTGGTTCAGAAAATTGAATATATCCGTGGGCCACGTTCCGCTGTTTATGGTTCTGATGCTATTGGTGGTGTTATTAATATCATCACTACTAGAGAGAAACTAGGAACCAGCCTTAATGTAGGTATCGGCTCACATGGTTATCAAACTTATGATGGTGCAACTCAACAAACGATAGCTGAAAATACAGTTCTGACAGCAGCAGCCAACTATACTTATACCAAAGGATACGATGTTGTTGCTGATGGTAATACCGGTGGTTTTAGACAACCTGATCGTGATGGCTTCATGAGCAAAATGCTTTGGTTGGGAGTCGATCAAAAATTTAATGAGCAAGTCAGTGGATTTGTTCGAGCTTATGGCTATAACAATAGAACATCTTATGATGCGGATATTAATTGGAGCTATCCATATGCCAGACCTGATACTCGTGAACTTTATAGTCGCCACTATGACATGGGAGTCAGATTTAACCAAGGGATCTACTCATCCCAGTTAATTACCAGTTATAGTCATACAAAAGATTATAACTTTGATCCTCAATATGGACGCTATGATAAGTCTGCTAGCCTTAATGATTCTGAACAATATAACTTGCAATGGGGGAATACTTTTCAGCTATATCAGGGCATGGTCAGTACCGGTGTGGATTTCCAAGAACAATCGATAGAAGCTGGAACCAGTTATATTCCGAAGAGTAAAACAGTACGTAATACAGGAATGTATCTGACAGCACAGCAACAGCTGAAAGATTTTATTTTAGAAGGTGCAATTCGTTCAGATAAACATTCAGAAGCTGGCTGGAATACTACATGGCAAGCCAGTTTAGGTTGGGAGTTTATTAAAGATTATCGCTTGATCGCTTCTTATGGTACGGCATTTAAGGCTCCAACGCTTAGCCAGATGTATGGTTTTGGTGGTAATCATGATTTGAAGCCGGAAGAAAGTAAACAATGGGAAGGCGGTATTGAAGGCGTCACAGGCCAGCTAAATTGGCGTCTGACTGTATATCGCAATGAGATTGAGCAATTGATCGATTATGCAAATAGTCGCTACTACAATATTGGTAAAGCAAAAATTAAAGGTGTTGAGTGGACTAGCTTAATAGACACTGGCATATTTCAGCATCAATTGACAATACAGTATATTGACCCCCGTAATAGTGAAACTAATGAAATTTTAGTTCGTCGTGCGAAGCAGCAAGTGAAATATCAACTTGACTGGCAGTTATATGATTTTGATTGGGGGTTAACTTATCAATATCTAGGGCGGCGTTATGACAAGGATTTCAGTACATTCCCGGCTAAGAGTGTGAAATTAGGTGGCGTCAGCTTTTGGGATTTAACAGTTTCATATCCAATCACTTCTTATCTGACAATTCGTGCTAGAATAGCCAACCTGCTTGATAAAGATTACGAGACAGTTTATGGCTATCGCATTCCAGGACGTGAATACTACCTCACTGGGAGCTATAACTTCTGATTTAAATAAAGCCGCACGCCCAACAGTTTTAGTGTTTGATTCTGGGGTAGGCGGCTTATCTATTTACCAAGAGATCCGACAATTATTACCAGATCTCCATTATATATATGTTTTTGATAACGAAGCATTCCCTTATGGTGAAAAATCGGAAGAGTTTATTGTTGAACGAGTCGTTCAAATTGTTGGTGCTGTTCAGCAAAAACACCTTCTGACAATAGTGGTTATTGCATGTAACACTGCCAGTACAGTCAGCTTGCCAGCTCTACGTGAGCGGTTCAGCTTTCCGGTTGTTGGTGTGGTTCCAGCGATAAAACCTGCTGCAAAGTTAACTCGTAATGGTGTCGTTGGATTATTGGCGACTAGAGCAACAGTTAATCGTTCCTATACAAAAGAACTTATCGAAAAGTTTGCGACAGGTTGCAGGATTGAATCTATAGGTTCTTCTGAATTAGTAGAATTAGCTGAAATTAAACTGCATGGTGGTAAGGTTTCTTCCGATATTTTAAAAAAGATACTGAAACCGTGGCTTAGAATGAAAAAACCACCTGATACAGTGGTATTGGGTTGTACCCATTTTCCACTATTAGCAGAAGAATTAGTTCAGATATTACCTGATGGCACGCGTTTAATTGATTCTGGTGTTGCTATTGCTCGAAGAACGGCTTGGTTGGTTAAACATCAGAATAATCTTGTTTGCACTTCAGCAGATAGTCTTGCTTATTGTATGAAAGTGAATGCTGATACTGATGCATTAATCCCCGTTTTGCAGGAGTATGGATTTTCAAAACTAGAAAAATTGATAACTTAAGTTAAATTTGATGAAATAATCATCGGTCGTTAACTTTTTTCAAAATAATTATTGCCAGCGCCAAAGAACGCCCTATAATGCGCCACCACTGACCGACACAACGCTGATAAACATTGTGAGGTCGGGCAGAGAAAAAGCTAATAAGCGCTTGACTCTGCGGGC
>NZ_JBHFKT010000021.1:0-98246 GCF_042879335.1 Photorhabdus sp. RM96S
CTTTCGCCGGATACTGATCCGATGGGAAAAGAAGGTCGAAAACTATGAAGCTATGTTACATTTTGCGTGCGGGATTATAGTTTGGAACAAAACCCTATTGGGATAGGCTCTTAGTCGTTGATGGAAGGGTATATACCCCTTTTACCTCGTTAAGAAAATCATCAATATAAAGATAAAAAATAGGATGGCAGGCCAGAACCTGCCCCCTGATTTATTCATCATAGCCCAACAATAAATGCGATATAACTTCAAGTTCTACATTTTGAACATAGTTACTTATGTTGGTGAATACAATTTTATAGTAATTAATAATATTAGGAGGTGATGCAAGTATTTCAGTCTTACCGGGGGAAATATCAACATAGCTATACATATTATAATTCCCAAGTGGACCAGCCCAAAAATTTACAGCCCTAATATATGCCACGCTATTGTTTTTTATAATTGCGTCAGCGAAATCAGTGGGGAGTATTGCATTACCATTACTATAAAATTCAAATGGCTCGTTAGAGTTCATATATACCTTTTTTGATGGCATTCCATATTTGTTCCACAAAGGGTCCATTACAAATTCAATTTCTGCATTTTCGGTATTGCTAAGATTGGAGACTACAATTTTATAGCGGTAAAAAAGGTTCTTTGGTCCTACGAATATTTTAAGTTCGCCAGGATAAACATCAACATGACTATACTGCTGATAATCTCCAATCAAACCAGCCCAGTAATTGATAGCCCTAATTGGTACCATACTCTTGTTTTTTATAATTGCCGTTGGGGCAACACTTGGCATTACAATATCGCTATTACTATAAATCTCAACGGTTCCAAGAGGAGCTATAGAGATAGTTTTTTTCAATGACATTATTTTTTCCTTATTATTTCTGTTGTTTAGTAATATATATAATAGGTAGTTTTACCTGTAAAATTTAACTTAACACTTCCCACGAACAGTTAAATGTTGAAATTTGTCAGCACAGTGAAAAAAATACAGTCAACGAATTCATTATATATAATTTGTCATTCATCATGTAATAAATAATAACCGAAATCAGATAATGTTTTTTCCGCTTTATTTATTATGATAACACTTTTTTCTCTCATTTCTATTACGACGGCAGCGCCATACTACTAAGTACAACAAACTTTCGAAAAACAGATTTAAATAAAGCATTTATTATACCCAATGGATTTCAAGATGGATCGCGACGGCAAGGGAGCGAATCCCCGGGAGCATAGATAACTATGTGACCGGGGTGAGTGAACGCAGCCAACAAAGAGGCAACTTGAAAGATGACGGGTATATAAGAAATTAAGCATGTTACGGTAAAAAATTCATATAGTTAGAAAACGAGTTTAAAAAATGGATTTAATTGACTTAAGAAAATTAATATTAAATAGCTGATTTACCTTAAAAGAATTGCTTAAGATAAAGAGAAACTTTATTATTCTACACAAAGACGATCCTGATATTTATGATAAATATATACCCAATAGATTTCAAGATGCATCGCGACGGCAAGGGAGCGAATCCCCGGGAGCATAGATAACTATGTGACCGGGGTGAGTGAGTGCAGCCAACAAAGAGGCAACTTGAAAGATAACAGGTATAAAAGCAAAACAGATTGTTTTTGTCAGTATCTACTATTTATAGCTGAAGAAGTCGCTATACCATTGATATATTCAACACTAATTAACTTATTTATAATATCCGGAATGTTTTTCAGTGGAAAAGCATATGGAATTCCATTGATGTTTTTTGTTTACTTATCAATAACAACATCAGCTTTATTCTATTTCAGCCACTCCGTTAACTGTAATTTCATAACAGGATTAAAATTAGCAACATGCTATATTCGTTTTAAAATAAAAACCGGATATATAAAATATATTTTCAAGCCCTATATTTAATTAAAAAATCAAAACAAAAGTCAAACCATATAACATAAAAACATAATTTTTAATCCTATAGAGGAAAAAATTTCCTATCATTTTATTAAAAATTTACTCATTTTTTGGTGATAATTTATCGTTCCGGCTGTTAATACAAGCTGGAAAATTTGCAAGAACAACTAACCTTCGAAAAACATGCCTAAATAAAGCATTTATTAAGCATCACAAAACAATAGTTATGTTATAATAAGTCATTATATCGAATAAATATTATTAGGTTAAATAAATGGATCTGGAGAAATTAAGAAAATTAACCCTCAGTAGTGGATTCACATTTAAAGAGCTTCTTATGCTGCAAAGGACCTTTAAAAATCTTGACGATGACGAAAGAAAATATGTAATAAAGTATTATACAAAAAGCGATAATATTTACAACGTTATAATAGTGCTTGCTGAAGATGCCGGCGATCCCGTATTATTTTTTGCTCTCATGTATGTAGGTTGCATAATAATGGAGATTTTCCTCTATGACGAAAATTCAATATCCTATTTATCATTAATATCGATCATTTATATCATTTTAACAATAATATGCATATGCTATAAATCTTTTTATCACCGCTATCGTTATAATTTTTTCACATGCATAAAATTAGTTATTTTCTATATTCGTCTCAAAATAAAAGAAAACTTCAAACAGTTATAAAGAATAAGTATTTTACGGTAAGCAATTTATAGAGTTAGAAAAATGAGTTTAAAGAAATGAACCTAATTGACTTAAGAAAGCTAATATTAAATAGTGGATTCACCTTAAAAGAATTACTTAAGATAAAGAGAAGCTTTATTATTCTACACAAAGACGACCCTGATATTTATGATAAATATCAAAGCAAAACAGATTGTTTTTGTCATTATCTGTTATTTATAGCTGAAGAAATCGCCATACCATTACTATATTTAACCCCAGTTTATTTATAATAACAGGCATGTTTTTCAGCGAAAAAACATATAGCATTTCATTGATGTCATTTATTTACTTATTCTTTGCCATTTCTGCTTTTATTTACTATAGCCTCTCCGTTAGCTGTAATTTAATCACAGGCTCAAAATTGTTAATTTTCTATATTCATTTTAAAATAAAACACAAATTAAATCGTTGAAACAATAAATTAAATATGATAAAAATAACCATACAATCAAATAAATAGAGCCAAAAAAAATGAACCTAACCGACTTAAGAAAATTAATATTAAATAGTGGATTCACCTTAAAAGAATTACTTAAGATAAAGAGAAGCTTTCTTGTCCTGCATAAAGATGACCCGCACATTTATGATAAATATCAAAGAAAAACAGATTGTTTTTGTCATTATCTACTATTTATAGCTGAAGAAGTTGCTGCACCATTAATAATGTTAACCTCAGTTTGTTTATTTATAATATCAGGTATGTTTTTCAGTGAAAAGGAATATAGTATTCCATTAATGTCATTTATTTACTTACTCTTTTTTATCTCATTCTCAATTTATTATAGCCTTTCCGTTAGCTGTAATCCCATCACAGGGTTAAAATTAGCAGCCTTTTATATTCGTTTTAAAATAAAAAATAAATTTCAATCGTCATGAAGTTTATTTATATCATCTATCAAAAGTTTGACTTTATATATACTACCAGATATTTGAATGGTTAAAATAGGATTTGGTGTTAACCGCCATTTTCTGGAAAAATCCGAATTAATATATCTGAACAATTTCCCTGCTCCCGGTTTAAGTTTAAACATTCCATATGTTCCATATGCACTCGCCACTAAATCAACTGAACTATAAGCAATATCAGCTATATCATCATCATAACCCAAAACATGAGAAATATATTGATAGCCTTCTCTGACCCAACCTATATCTTGATTTTCATAAAGAATTGGAGTAACAGATTCATAAGCATTATTAAGTCCATGAGCGAACAAAACAGCCCCCATTGACTGGACCGTTTTAGATCTTCGCAACTTACCTGAATTAAAAACTGCAAAGCCAGCAACTGACTGAACAATACCAGCAACAACCCCACCGCCTATTTTTGCGTATTTAACTACGCCCTGATCTTCAAATATATCGGTTACAATATATTTGGTATAATCCTTACGCCTTAAAGCCTGATATTCTTTTTCCGTTATTTCATATTCATCTTTTACTTCATAAACCAATCTCTTTTTTTCATTTACATCAAATGTATTTTTAAATTCACGTGTTTTTATATTAACAAAGTCATCAACTTCTTTTAAATATGACATTCGCAATTGGCTATCTTCTATAAAAAAGCTGGCAGCCAAGTGTGCTTTACGCTTCAATGACGAAGCGTAATTATTTAAATCATAAGAAAGATGAGATATCCCTTTCATAAAATCCTCAGTAAACGTTGTCTTCCCATATGCTATATGCACTGGTGCCGGACATAATATGTTCCCACGTTATTGATTTATACATCAAAGATAAACTCTCTTGTGGCTGGCATTCATTATGCGTAGATGAATTTGGATAAAAGCCATTCAATGCACAGATATATGCGCCAGTGAGTTTTATTTTATAATAGAGCTCTAAACCACCTTTAGTTGATGTTCTGTAAAAATAAAAAATACATTGCAGCGATTCTTTATTCGTTATAGCCAACCCCAGCAGAGGAGAAGATTTATCTATTGGCTTTCTTATCTCAACCGGCTGATGGTTAACATGTTGACCTCTGGTTATATTGGAAGTCAATTCATAAACAAATATATGGTCTTCATGACCAAGCTGACATGTATTACCAATAGAATCAACCGTTGAACATCCTTGTGATATCAAACCTTGCTTATCACCCTTAATTTCCAAATATACCCGTCATCTTTCAAGTTGCCTCTTTGTTGGCTGCACTCACTCACCCCGGTCTCATAGTTATCTATGCTCCCGGGGATTCGCTCCCTTGCCGCCGCGATGCATCTTGAAATCCATAGGGTATAGATTATATTCGCCATAGAAAACCATCAATTAGTCAACATTCAAAAACATGAATATATATTATCTTGAGAAGAAATATAATATAAGTATTGATTCTATTTTCGAAGAATGTGATAAATCTCATGGCAATAAAAATTTTGTTAACCATTTTGTGTTAGGAATAGAATTCAACTACTGTAAATATTCTACTTAAATCAACCTTGAAATCCAAAACAACTACGTATGATGAAAGTCATTGACAAGAAAATATTACGAGATATATTTACCTGAAATACTTAAAGTTATTATTCAAGAATAAAAAAATCAAAAAGAGCGAAATTCAGTATCAAGTAAAATAGAGGATGGCAGGTTAAAACCTGCCTCCTGCTTAGTTTGGTAAATAGTGAAACTCTTAAAATATGCTCCATGAAAGTTCAACTACCAATTCCAAAACTGCGATGTCACTTCAATTTCCGTGTTGTAAATAGGACTAAGATTGGTGACTATAATTTTATAGAAATAAACAGCGTTAACAGGTGCGAGAAGCGTTTTCGTCTCACCGGGGTAAACATCAATATAGTTATATTGATTATAATCGCCAATCGGAGGAGCCCAGTAATTTATCACCCTAATGGGTGCCGGGCCATTGTTTTTTATAATTGCCTCAGGATAGCTATTGGGAAATATTATATTTCCGTGCTTAAAGATTTCAAAAGATTGATTAGGGTTTATATATATAATTTTCGATGACATTTTATTTCTTCCTTATTATAGCTGTTATTTGTTGGCATATATATACCCGTCATCTTTCAAGTTGCCTCTTTGTTGGCTGCACTCACTCACCCCGGTCACATCGTTAGCTATGCTCCCGGGGATTCGCTCCCTTGCCGTCGCGATGTATCTTGAAATCTATAGGGTATAATCAGGTAATTTTACCTGTAAAATTTAACTTAACACTTTCCATGAACAGTTAAATATTGAAATTTATCAGTGAAGTAAAGGAAATACGATATACGAATTCATCGTATACGAGATTTCACTCAACAGAACGGAGGAGTTTCATATTTGCTAGCAATCAATATGGGTTATCAAATTATCCTGATAATTAACGCGGCAACACAATATTACTTTCAGCGAGTAGTCCCATATTGTTATACACAGCACAAGCCGCATCCACCAAATGCATAGCCAACGCAGCGCCGCTACCTTCCCCTAAGCGCATGTCCAAATGCAGGTAAGGCGCTAGTTGCAGGTGTTGCAACGCAATAATTGAGCCTTTCTCTGCCGATAAATGCGAAGGAATTAGGTAATGACGCACATCAGGAGCAATTCGACAAGCGGCCAGCGCCGCCGCGTAAGAAGGGAATCCATCCAAAATCACCGGCAATCCGGTAGAGGCGGCGCCAAGCATTACGCCCGCCATACCCACCAAATCATAACCACCAACCTTTGCCAATACATCAATGCTATCTCTGGCATCAGGCCGATTGATTTCAATCGCCTGTTGCACAACCGCCACTTTGTGATGCAAGCGTTCTCTAGGGAAGTTAGCCCCAACGCCTACGATCAGTTGTGGATCATTGTTCGTAAGAACGCTGACTACCGCCGCCGCCGGTGTGGTATTCGCCATACCCAATTCGCCCACACCAAACAGTTTCACGCCATTTGTAACCTGTTCCAGCGTTAAACGTGCGCTTGCCAATAACAAATCTTCGGCTTGCTGGCGGCTCATCGCCGGTCCATGAGCAATGTTGCCACTGCCACGCCCCATCTTCATATTCACTAATCCCGGCACAGGATCACTGTCAATGCCCACATCCACAACTTTAATATCCGCGCCCGCATTCACCGCCAGCACGCAAACTCCGGTGATCCCTTTCATCATGTTCTGCGCATGAATAGCCGTCGCTGACTTAGGCGATATGGTCACGCCTTCGTCATAAACCCCATGATCAGCAACCATCACAATAATCTGCTTACGATCAATATGATGGTCCGATAATCCCCGCATTCCGGCAAGTTGAATCGCCAAATGTTCCAAACGTCCGAAACTGCCTGTTGGTTTAACCAGCCCATCCAATCGAGTTGCGGTACGCGCCATCGCAACGTTATCCAGCGGCACAATAGCATTAATGATCGATGAAAGTGTTTGCATGATGTTATTCCCGCGTCTCAGGCGACTGCCAGTCAGCCCGGTGATTAAATGTGCGCAAGGTAGTAAATCCATGTTGGATTTCCACTACACTGTATGTTCCCTGTTCAAAATGAAAGTGCCACATAGCAGCAGGCGGCATAGCTAGCAGACGCGCCAGTAACAAGCCCAATACCCCCTGATGCGCGACGAATAACAGATTACCCTGACTTTCTTGTATCAGTAGTTGCTGAACCACATTTTCTATCCGAGCCGCAAATGTCGGAAAGGTTTCACCTTCGGTCGGGGATGACTGTTGCCAATCCGCTAACCAGGCAGCCCAAGCTTCAGCGTCTTCATGCTGCAAATCGCGGTGGTGACGCATTTCCCATGCGCCAAAATGCATCTCATTGAGTTGAGTATCAATGGTAGCTGACAGCGAATGACCGGCCAGAATAATCTCCGCAGTATGACGCGCCCGCCGTAACGCGCTGCTTATCGCTTGCGAAAATGTCACTGCCGATAGATAGCGAGCAACTTGCCGAGCCTGATTTATCCCCGTTTCAGTCAACGCCACATCCGTCATCCCACAGAAAACACCGCTCAGATTCGCTTCTGTTTGACCATGCCGAACCAAAAATAGTCGCATTATCGTTACTCTACCTCAGATGTTTTTTAGAGCAGTTAATTCAGAAACACGTAGATTAAGACTCGTTTTTTAGCATGTTACCCCCATTCATCATAAAATGACTTGCGAATGTGTATCGTAGTACATGTCTCGCCAGCCTTTTTGCTAGATTGGGAATCATTGATTTAATACCGTTTTGGGTAGCGATTACCCAACGTTCATACTGTTGCGCTTCGGACTTTGTGCCGAAGCACTTACGAATATGCTTGCCCTTGCGGGCGAACATCAGCAAGGTACTTGCCCGCTATCCAGTTTGGATACACTCACAAAATGTCTACCAGAAATTTCACCCAAACAAATAACGAGCCACAGCTAATGCTAACCCAGCAGTACCAATTATGGTTGCAGCTAACCACTTCGTCTATGCACTGATTTCTTTATGTAGATCGCCTTTTGTCGCAAACTCTTCAGATCGAGTTGTTAGCTTGGTTAACTCTATCTTTATTTGCATGACATCTGATTCAAGACGCGCCACTCTTGGCTCTAAACTGCCGCCATCACCGCCATCATTACGGGTAGTATCCATATCATCACCCCCTTTACGTTTAGTACTATACCCGTTATCTTTCAAGTTGCCTCTTTGTTGGCTGCACTTAGCGAGAATAGGGGTTGGGTATTTTGCCAGGAAATTACTCACAATAGCGCCAGTAAAAACACCAACTCCCCGATTTCCACTGACGCGCCAAGGGTATCACCGGTCTGACCGCCTAAACGGCGGTGCAGATACAGTGCCAGCAACCCAATAACCAGCAATGTGATCACCAACGCCAACATGCCAGACCACCGCATCAGTAGAGCAATCAATATTGCCCCACCTAATAATGTCAACAGTGTCTGATAACCGTTAACCCGACCGATATAGAGATTCCCCAAGCCACTCCCTTCACGAGCACAACGCTGGCGGTACATTAATAAGATAATCGCACTCCTGCCGGCAACAGATGCGGCAGTCAAAACCATCAGCATAGGAGCACCACGCAGAGATAATTCACTCACCACCAGCACTTTCGCCAAAATAAGCAAGATCAATGCCAACCCACCATTTGTTCCCAAACGGCTATCACGCATAATCTCTAGCATCCTTTCCCGCTTACGGGCAGAAAACACGCCATCACAGGTATCCGCTAAACCATCAAGATGAAGAGCCCCGGTTAACAACGCCAGCGCTAATACGTAACCCAGCGCCGCCAAGGGCGTGCCACTCCAAGGAGCCAGCAAGGTAAAAACCGCCGCTGCAAGCACACCGACAATTAATCCAACCAATGGGAAACTCGCTATGCCACGCACGTACTGATCGATTTCTAATCCCTGTGTCCAGCGCGATGGTACCGGAATGCGAGTCATAAATTGTAAGGTGGCAAGAAACAGACGCAGGCTCATTTAACTTTTACCTCAATCCCCGATATCATCAGAAATACTTCACTGGCAGCCGCCGCCAGCCGCTGGTTAACCCTTCCAGCAATGTCGCGGAAATGGCGAGCCAGACGGTTCTCCGGCACAATGCCCATTCCCAGTTCATTAGTAACCAGATATATCGGGGAAGTCATGCAAGTACAAGCCGCTAACAGATCGCTAATTTGCTGCTGAATCCCCACCTCTAATACAGCAAAGTCCATTTGTTCAGGTGGTATCTCTCCAGCTTGCTCAAATAATAGGTTGGTAATTAAGGTGGTGATACATTCCAAGATAACCGCTTCTCCCGGTCGGGTTTGTGTCGTGATAACTGCACCGAGATCGCGATAACCTTCCCATGTACGCCAATGAGCCGGCCGATTTTCGCGGTGCAGTTGTATACGTTCGGCCATTTCACTGTCTGTCACTACGGCAGTCGCAATATACAATACCTGTTCACTCGCTTGTGCCACCAGCCTCTCTGCCAGCGCACTTTTACCACTTCTAGCCCCCCCAGTGATTAAGATCACGGAGCCGAACCTTGTCGATGAGTTTTCATACACTGATAAATCCGTTCTATATCCAGATGTTCACGCATGGCTTTCGCCAGAAGGTCAAACTGCGTCTGTTTGTAGTGAGTATAATCCAATGTTTCCCCTTGATAAGCCGCCAATCCTTTACGCCAACGCAAAGTATTAAGCAGCGCACGGGTAAAATTAGCACTATCAAACAAGCCATGAATATAACTGCCCATCACATTGCCCTCTCGATTAACCGCGCCATCACACCAACCACCAGATTGGCCGTTACGCTCGGTAATACAGGCAAACGGGGTGGCATCCGCTCCCAGTAACGAGCTGCCCATATGAATTTCATAACCGCGAATAGGCTGTTCAATGCAATCTGACAACAAGCCCGGCAATGCCAACAAGCAATGACCATTTATTCTGGTTGTCACTTTTTCATGGGCAAATCGGGTTTCCATATCCAGCAATCCAAGACCATCCATCTGTTCAATCCCCGATTCCACACCATCAATGATCCGTTTCCCCAGCATTTGATAACCACCGCAGATACCGATAACAGGAACACCAGCCTGATGTGCCGTTAACAAGGCATCCGCTAACCCGTTCTGTCTCAGCCATTGCAAATCTCCCAATGTGTTTTTGCTACCGGGCAAGATAATCAGATCCGACGGCTGTAACGCGGATGGTTGAGTCACATAGCGCAAGCGAACATCCGGCTGCACCGCCAGCGCGTTAAAGTCAGTAAAATTAGCAATATGAGGCAAACGAATCACGGCAATATCCAGCGCTTTTTCTGTTGCGCCATCATATTTGCCGGTTTGTAGCGCTACGCCGTCTTCATCTTCCAGATCAATATTCAACCAAGGCATGACACCCAATACAGGCACTCCAGTTAAAGCTTCAATCTGTTTAATACCCGGCAGGAGCAGGCTGACATCACCTCGGAATTTATTGATGATCACCCCTTTTACCCGCGCTTTCTCCTCCGGGCGTAACAGTGCCAATGTGCCATAAATGGCCGCAAATACGCCGCCGCGATCGATATCCGCTACCAACAACACAGGGGCATCCACCATCTCCGCCATTCCCATGTTAACAATATCTCGATCTCGCAGGTTAATCTCCGCCGGACTGCCAGCCCCTTCCAGCACAATGACGTCATATTCACGAGCCAGACTGTGAAAAACTTCACAAATTTGCTGCTGTAAACTGGGCTTGTACTGGTGATACTCCACCGCATTCATGCTACAGGCCACTTTTCCCATTAACACCACTTGCGCCTTACGCTCGCTGGTGGGTTTAAGCAATACCGGGTTCATCCGTACATCAGGTTCGATACCCGCCGCCTCTGCCTGAAAAATCTGCGCCCTGCCCATCTCTTCACCGTTACTAGTGATACCAGAATTCAACGCCATATTCTGTGATTTAAACGGCGCACAGCGATAACCATCCTGAACAAAGATACGGCACAATCCTGCAACCAGTACACTTTTCCCAACATCGGATGCTGTACCCTGCAACATTAAAGACAAGCCCATCATGCTATCTCCTTTATATTGGTGTAGCAGAGCAAAAAGCTGCTCCTCAGTTTTTACAGCCGCGATTCCATTCGCCATGCAGCTTTAGCTGCCTTTCCGGCACTTATTTCTCAGTATGCCACTGTTTATTCACTAGAATGGTGGAGAAATAAGGTAATTTTTGATCGGCGTCTATCTGATCCAAACGGCGCCAGCACTGTTCACTTGGTAATGTCGCATCCGCCATCAATAAAGCATGTTCAAACAAATTCAGACGCGCCAACAACGCACTCACGGTGGTAAAACGGTTATAAATTTTCATCAACACCACGCAATCATGCGTTTGCAGTGCCTGCTCCAGCTCGGCTTCCGGCGCAGTACAAGACATTATCGCCATTGATTGCTGTTCCATCGCCAGTGGTAATACGGTACGCGCGGCAATCGCAGCAAAAGAGGTGATGCCAGGGACAATTTCCAACCACTCTTGCCGACCAATTCTCGCCAGCAAAAAGACCCAAGTACTGAACAACATGGCATCACCCAACGTGATAAAACCCACTTGCCGCCCTTGTGCTACTTCATCTTGTAACTGTTGCGCGACTTCATCCCATACCGCCTGTTTCTCTT
Source organism: Photorhabdus sp. RM96S (assembly GCF_042879335.1). NCBI lineage: Bacteria > Pseudomonadati > Pseudomonadota > Gammaproteobacteria > Enterobacterales > Morganellaceae > Photorhabdus > Photorhabdus sp. RM96S. The sequence goes on from NZ_JBHFKT010000021.1 coordinate 11,744, forward strand.
CGCCATTACTGTTCATCGGAAAATGGCAGGTGCGAATTTCCGTGTGGGGTAGCAGGTACTCACGCACAATGGAGAGCGCCAGACTATCTCCTCCTTTACGCCCGGCAGGGGCATAAAGCACATCAAGGCCAGCGAGTATTCGCGCTGCACGCACGGTCACCAAGTCACTCGCTCCCGGACCAACGCCTATAGCATAAAGTTTTCCATTCATCACACCACCTCCCGCTGATCTGCCTGTAATGCATCTGTCAAGTGTTGAACGAACATTTGGCGAATTAATGGATTTTCACCTAATCCCTGTAACCAAGATTGCGTTTTGATCCCAACAGATTCCAGTTGAGAACGCCACGAATCCGGCTCGTCCGATGCCATATCGTTAATCGCATGATCACCGGCCACCAGCATTAGCGGCATTAAATGCACTTTACGTACCGCCTGTCGCCGCAAGCGGATAATGATATTGTCGATTTCCGGGTAGCTCTCCACCGCGCCAACCAATGCCGGGAAATTATGGGAACTCATCAGGTGATCAAGACACGCATAGGCAGAAAAAGCATGATGACTGGCGCCGTGCCCCATAAATACCACGCGTTCATCTTCAGCTAATGGCGGCATCTGACTTTTCAGGGCAATAAGCAGTTGTTGATAATCGGCAAAGCTATTAAGCAGCGGTGTGCCTACGACTAATCGTTGGAAATGATCACTGAAGGTACGCACTTCACTGACAATCTTTTCATATTCATCACCGTTGATGACATGGAGGGATTGAATAGCCACATCCTGATACCCTTCATTGACCAAACGCTCCAACGCCTGACGTGGGTTATCCACCTGTAAACCATCACGTTTTTTTAATTTACGGATGATCATCTCTGAGGTGAATGCACGATATAGATCGCGATCACGGTAAGCTGCTGCCAATTGTTGTTCACAGACATCAATATTCTTTTGCCGGGTTTGATGATAGCTGGTACCAAAGCTAATGATTAATAATGCTTTTTTCATTTTATTGCCCTCATTATTCCTGCCAACTGGCTAGGTGTTGGACAAACTCATCCAGCGAACTAATCTGCTCTCCTTCATCCCCCTGTAAAGTCTGTGTAGGACGGCACACCACAATACAGGGAATATTGAGTGCCAGACAGGGGGCCACTTTCTGTTGATATCCCCCCTCGGCCCCAGACTCTTTTGTGATCACCACATCAGGGTGACAAAATTCATACACTGCATGATTGAATTCAGCCGTAAATGGCCCACGCAACGCGATAATATGATCGACCCCCAATCCTAACGCTTCGCACTGAATCAATACCTCAGCGGTCGGCAATACCCGCACCAACAACGTTTTTCCCGGTAGTAAACGCTGATACAACTCCAATTGCTTACTGCCGGTGGTGAGCAAGATCCGTTGCCCTAGTGTCCGGGCAACGTCGCAAGCCGCCTCGATACTATTTACTTTGTGCAACAGTGGATGGCTCAGTAAATCAATCTCACTGGGACGCTGATAACGAGTAAGCCGCAGTGACAAGCGACGACAAGCTGTGAGCACATTTTGGCTTAGTGCATCTGCATAAGGATGAGAAGCATCAATCACCCAACGTACCTTATGCTGATCAAAGTAATCCACCATAGCCTCGGCATCCATTCGCCCCACCACCACCTCTCCTTGAATATCACCCGCCAGTTGTTTCCCTGCATCCGTAGCAACAGAGAGACGATAACGCGCTCCTGCTGCGTCTAGTGCCTGACAGAGCAACCGGGCATCGCTGGTACCACCGAAAACATGGATAGCCGGATGGCTCATAATTCATACCCCCGTGGCGTGATCATCAATCCATCACGGCAATAGGTTGTTTGATTGCCAACGATTACCAGACTGGTCATATCTACCGGGGAGAAATCCATCTCGCCGAAAGTAGTGATCCATTTATCCTGTTTTTTACGTCCCGCCGCTTTTACTACGCCAACCGGCGTCTGTGCTGCTTTCCACGGCCGCATAAGGTCAAATGCTTTGGCAAGATGCCCTTCCCGGCCACGGCTACGTGGGTTATAAAAACAAATAACAAAATCGGCTTGTGCGGCGGCAATAATACGTTTTTCAATCATCGGCCACGGCGTTAACAGATCACTTAAACTGATATGACAAAAATCGTGCATCAACGGTGCGCCCAACAACGACGCCGCGGCAATACTGGCGGTGATCCCGGCGACCAACTTAACTTCAAGCTCACATTGTTGCTGGCAAACCAATTCCAGCACTAAACCCGCCATGCCATAGATTCCCGCATCACCGCTGCTGATCAAAGCGACTTTACGGCCGGACAATGCCAAATCGATCGCCTTCTGGCAGCGCTCAATCTCCTTGCACATACCGGTCTTAATCACTTCTTTATCCATCGTTAGATGTTTAACTAAATGGGTGTAGGTTTTATAGCCGACAATAATTTCAGCTTCGCGGATCGCCTCAATGGCCTCCTGTGTCATCATGGATTCATTGCCTGGTCCAATACCGATTACTGTTAACATGATTGTGATACCCCCAAAGTGATAGTAACGCCCTGCTGACGCAAGGTCCGACCAACCAATTTTCCTTCACTCATCAACCAAGCGACAGGCTGCGAAACACTGCCAACCCCCACCGTCTGGCGGACAAAATCGGATGCAGGAAAACGTTGCTCATGAAGACTTAATTCATTAACACTGAACAACTGAAACGGTACACGCCAACGTTGTGCTAGCTGATTTAACGCCGGTTCATCCTTTTTAATCACAACACTGCCGATGGCACGTAACGCCATCAGATCGAAATGGTTTTCCGCCATCTGCTGCTGCAATAGCTCAATCACTGTTTGCAATGGCGTATCCCGGCGACAACCGATCCCGGCCACCACACGCTTCGGCACCAGTTTGTAAACCGGTAGAGGCAATTCCGGCAATGCATCTCGCAATGTGATACACACCAGCGCATCCAGTTCTGGCAATTCTTCCAGACACGCTACCGAGACAAAACCCCGGATATCACACTGCTCACGTTCACTAAGCAGTGGTTCATCCCACCACAACCCCACTTTTTGACCACTGACCAGCATTTGATTTATCACCTTCACCACGTGGCGAAAATCCTGCATATCGGCATCTAATTGCGTGGCAAGGGTGTCCAGCGCCGCCATGCCATTAACATCGGTGGCGGTTGTGATCACCGGATCAGCCCCCAATAACGCCGCCAAATGGTGAGTCAATGCATTAGCGCCACCCACATGACCGGATAACAGGCTAATAACATGCTGACCCCCTTCATCAATCACCACCACAGCGGGATCATGCATCTTGTCATTTATAAGTGGCGCAAGCAGGCGTACCGTGATGCCCAGCGCCGCCACCACCACCAACGCCGAATAGTGTTTAAATGCCTCACGCAACGTGTCGCCAAAGCTGCCATTAAAAGGCGTAAATCCCGGCTCCAGTAACTTTTCGCTGGTAAAACAGGTCAGAGGAAGATGAGTTTTCAATCGATGTACCAGTCTGACCCCTCCCGGCGTCAGACAGAACACCGCAATCGATTCATGCCCGGCGATATTCATGGCTAAACCCCGCATCATAAAGCTTGGAATAGTGGTACTCCTCTCCCAAAAAAGCACCAACCAGAATCAAAGCGGTTTTACGAATACCCGCTGCCTGTACTTTTTCAGCGATATCCGCCAAAGTACCGCGCACGGTTAAGCTTTCATCCCAAGTCGCTTTGTAGATCACCGCGACCGGCGTCGTTGCCGGATAGCCACCAGCTTGAAGACGCGCAGCCACATGTCTCATTTTCTGTACAGAAAGATAAATCGCCATTGACGTTTGATGAGCAGCGAAGGATTCCAGTTGTTCGAGTGGCGGCACCGGTGTACGCCCTTCAATCCGGGTAATGATCAAGCTTTGCGCCACTTCCGGTACGGTGTACTCCACCCCTAATTGCGCTGCCGCCCCAAGGAAAGCACTGACACCCGGTATCGAGACAAAACTGATACCCGCTTCGGTCAAAACTTCGCCTTGTTCGCGTATGGAACCGTACAACGAGAGATCGCCGGTTTGCAGCCGCACCACCAATTTACCCGCACGTACACCATCAACCATCAGTGCAACAATCTGTTCCAACGTCAGGCCGGCGCTGTCATGACACTCAGCCTCCGGCGGGCAATAATCCAACAGTTCGGTATTAATCAGTGAACCGGCATAAATCACCACCTGCGCCTGTTGCAGCAAACGGTAACCTTTCAGGGTGATTAGCTCTTTGTCACCCGGTCCGGCCCCGACAAACCACACTTTTCGCGGATCAAAATATTCAGACATCGATCTTCTCCTTGTAACAGGAAATTAGATAAGTCGGATTATTCGGTTTGAAATAGTGACCAGTACCCAGGGACGCCAGAGTAGATGCTTGTAGCTGTATACACTCCAAGTTACTGATCTGACAGGTCCGCAAATGTTCCAGTGCATCATTTAGGTTATTCAACAAAATGAAAGTCAGTACCAAGCGGCCACCGGGGTACATGTGATCCAGTGCCCAATCGATCAAAGCGGTCAATTGCCCGCCACTGCCACCAATAAATACGGCATCCGCCATCACATCCGATGCTAACGGAGCCTCTCCTGCAATAATCTCCACATTATGACAACCTAGTCGTTGGCGATTCTCCTCAATCAAGACCAGTGCTGCCGGGTTGCGTTCAATGGCAGTAACGGTCAGCGCCGGGAAGCGTAACGCCGCCTCTAATGCCACACTGCCCGTACCCGCCCCCACATCAATCAATTGGCTAGCATCATTCAGTTCCAGCCGCTCCAGCGCCAATGCACGTACAGGTTCTTTGGTCATCGGCACTTTCTGTCCGCGTAAAAATTCATCATCTCTCATTTAGGATCACCACCACATTCATGTCATAGTCAGTCGCCACCGCTTCCGGCCGCAGACGGTGAATACGCTCATTAGGCAAAGAGAGGTTTTCACCAATAATCAATGTACGGTTCAGGCCACGCTCAATAATGGCCTGCGCAATTGCCCGCGGGCCGACGCGCCCATCAGTTACCATGCCTACTTTGTCGTGTTGCAGAAGCCAGCCAAAATCCGGGGTACGCCCGTGACTGCTGGTCAGATAAATATCGTTCATATCCAGTGCAGCTTTGGCACACAGATACTGAATTGAACTGATACCCGGAATGATGCGCAGATCCTCTGCGGTAAAATATTCAGACAATAATTTGCCAATGCCATATAACAGCGGGTCACCAGACGCTAATACCACAATCCGGCGTGTACTGTTGTTCTGTAGCCAAGCAAGCAAACCAGCAAGATCAGCATCCACTACGCGGGTTTCATGAGTAACGCCGCTAAATATCTCCAGATGGCGTCTACCACCAACCAATACCTCCGCCTCAGTGATAGAGTGCTGTGCCTGCGGTATCAGATACGCAGTATCGCCGGGACCAATTCCCACTACGGTGATCATCGCATTGCCTCCAAAATGTCATTTAATGGGCGACTGGTGCCAAGTATTTGATTATCAAAGGAGAACATGATGGCATCACAGCGCGGCGGGTTAACCGCAAAACGCAACATTTCACTCATTCGTTCACAAATGCGTTCGGCAATACGGTCATAAACCGCTTGCAAGCCGTGTTCTGCAATCAGTTCCATTGCGGCTTCTGTGGTATCGCAACGACTCACCTCTAACAGCATTTCCTGCGACGCCCCCATCAGTGCCAGATAAGCAATTAACGTTTCCATGCGGCCATCAGCAATATGACTGTGGGTATGGAAAATTCCTGCGGCCACTTTCACCAGCTTGCCGGGGTGTCCCACCAACATGATATGGCGGAACCCAAGCCGCACCGCTTCCTGCAACATGTAACCCACGAAGTTACTCATGGTTACTACTAGCTGACCATCAAGCCCCAATTGTTCACGCACAAAACGTTCACCATGATTGCCCGGCACCAGAATGACCTTTTCAGCACCCGCCGAACGTTTCATTTCCAGTTCTATCGCCAACGAACGTTTCCAACTCTCTTCCGACATTGGCGTGACGATACCAGTGGTGCCAATGATGGAAATGCCGCCCAGTATCCCCAATCTCCCGTTGTAAGTTTTCTTTGCCCGCTCTTCACCTTCCGGCGCGAAAATTTCCACCTCCGCGCCCCGTAAAGGACCGATAGCCTCCCGTACCGCTGCCTCAATAGTCTGACGCGGTGTACGATTAATGGCCGAGCTGCCTACTGGCAATCCCACACCTTTGCGGGTAACCGTACCCACGCCTTCCCCGCCCCGCAGATGGATCTCACCGTGATCGCACAAGGTGACACGAGCAAAAATCAACATGCCATGAGTGGCATCCACATCGTCGCCACCGTCTTTACGAATAGCAGCAGTCGCCTGCTGCCCTTCAATCAGCGGCTGTTCAACATTAAGGCGTAATGTCACACCAGAAGGGGTAACAATAGAAACGTGATCGATAACTTGCTGACGCAGCACCATTAATGCGGCAACCTTGGCGGCAGCGGTAGCACAGGAACCCGTGGTATAACCTTTGCGATACTGCTTACCGTTATGCCAGATGCTGTCTAGTTGCATGGTGTCACTCATTGTGCCTCCTGCAATCGGTACAGAATGGCATTGATAATCGCCGCCGCGATATTACTTCCCCCTTTACGGCCTGCGGCGGCGATATAAGGCAGTTCACTTTGCATCAAAGCGGCTTTCGATTCCGCCGCACCGACAAAACCGACAGGCACCCCAACCACCGCCAATGGTGAAGCCTTCCTTTCCAACAAACGGAACAAGGCGGTTGGAGCGTTACCGAACACGAAGATTTTGTCCCCTTCTTCCGCCAGTGCGACATCTACCGCAGCCATAGAACGCGTGATACCCTGCGCTTTCGCCATCGCGACCACACGCGGATCACTGATATAGCAACGGCATTCACACCCCATCTGATGTAACAGTGCTTTGTTGATACCGGACTGAGCCATCGTCGTATCGGTATACAAAGTGCATCCCCGACTCAATGCTTCTGTAATGCGGGCCAGCACACCCGGCGAGAACCATAAAATATCCAACCAGTCAAAATCTGCGGTGGTGTGGATCACCCGTTTAATCACTGCTTCTTGCATTTCATCAACAAAACGGTAATCGGGCCGCTCACTAGCAATAATATCGCCAATGATTGCGAAGCTATTCTGTTCAATTTGCTGAGGTTTCTGGAGGTAGTTCATATTGTTGCCCTTTTTTAAGCCATGCCGACCAACAGTAAGCGCAACAGCGCAAACAACAGTAAGGCCAGTTGCGAAGCTATCATCATCAAATGGATACTGAGCGGGATATCCGTCAGCGCGATTTTACGGCGTTCATCACCCATCCAGGGTTTATCTACTCGTTCACCAAAATAACAATTCGGGCCGCCAAGGCGGATACCCAACGCTCCCGCCACCGTCGCTTCCGGCCAGCCACAGTTAGGGCTGCTATGCTGATAGCGATCACGCCAGCCAATACGTAGTGCCTGACGAAAATCAAGTCGAATGAAGCAAGCAGACGCACTCAACAACAGCCAACTCAACCGCGCCGGTAACCAGTTTGCTAAATCATCCATACGAGCGGAAACATACCCAATCGCGCGGTATTCCTGAGTTTTGTATCCCACCATTGAGTCAAGGGTGTTAACCGCTTTATAAGCCATTGCCAATGGCGCACCACCAATCATTAGAAAAAACAGTGGAGCAATAACCCCATCAACGCTGTTTTCCGCCACCGTCTCCACCACCGCGCGGGTGATTTGCGGTACATCTAGTTGGGAAGTATCGCGCCCGACAATCCGCGACAATTGCTGACGACTCTCATCCAATGAGCCTTGTTGTAATACCTCATGTACCTCTAGCGCGGCGTCACTCAGACAACGGCCAGCCAACAGGGTATAAATCATCCACACTTCAACCAGCCAGCCGACCCAAGGATGAATGAGGTTCATCAGCCACAGACACCCCCAACTCACCAACCAAGTCAGCCCCACAACCACTATCCATAGCCCTGCTCCACCAACTTTCAATGCACGTTCACTGTGACAACAGCGCCGAACCGCCCGCTGTACCACAGAGATCAGCTTACCAATCCAACGCACCGGATGAGGCCAATGCGGCGGATCACCTAACCAGCTATCGAGCAAGAAAGCAGCAAACCAGGCAGCAAGTGTCACAATAGCCTCCTTGCAGACCTCAACCAGCGATCAAGCAGACTAGGGCGCTGAGCAAAATGGATATGAAGATAACTAGCCAGTGTCTGCTGTACCTGATAGCCTCCGGCCCATTGCTGTATTGCCATCCCGTCACGCCATTTAGTACAGTCAAAAACTGAAGGCACTGAGCTGATAAAATCAGAATAATGAAACTCGTGGCCCCGTAAAATCTCACCTTCTGCGGCCAGCAAAGTGTCAAAACGGGCCTGTGCCTGACAGTAACCAAAGCGCATCAACCGCGTACCCATATGGCTTTCCCCCGGCAGAATACCGGCCATCTGGTGGCTCGCTCCCTCGCCATCGGTCAACGATTTACCAAGGTACATCAGGCCACCGCATTCAGCATAAATGGGAACTTGACGACAATGCGCATCCTGTAAAGCTTCCCGCATGGCACTATTGGCGGCCAACTTAGCGGCATAGATTTCCGGGTAGCCCCCACCGAGATAAATCATCTGACAATCGGGTAAACGGCGATCATGCAGTGGACTAAAACGGTGAATACGTACCCCCACCTGTTCCAACATCTCCAGATTATCGGGGTAATAAAAATTAAAGGCTTCATCATCTGCCAGCGCTAACGTCAAGCCATCAGCCAATGCGGGATCAGGCAATGATGGTGCCTCACCCTCGGGTAAAGTAGGACAGTCACAAAGCGCCAACAGACGATCAAGATGGATATGCGCCTCTACCTGCTGGGCCAGCCGCTGCCAGCGAGCATCATTGTCAGCCTGCTCTTGGGCAGGAATCAGGCCAAGATGACGAGACGGTAACGACACATCCTTCATCACGGGCAAACGTCCTAGCACCGGCACACCACAATAATGTTCAATCGCATGACGAATAAGTTCGAAATGATTTTCAGAATTGACGCGGTTAACAATGACACCCGCAATCGTTAAAGAGGGATCAAAACGGCAAAAACCCAGAACAGTTGCGGCAACAGAAGTCGATACTGCCTTACCGTCCACCAACAAAATCACCGGGCATCCCAACTGCTTAGCCATTGCAGCGCTACTGCAATAGTTTGGGTTGGTACCATAACCATCATACAACCCCATCACACCTTCAATGACCGCGACATCAGCATGACGCATATGCTGATTATAAAGACCATTAAGCGTCGCTGTTGGCAGCATAAATGCATCAAGATTACGAGATGCTACGCCACACACAGAGCTGTGCCAGCCGCTGTCCAGATAATCCGGCCCCACTTTAAACGGCTGGACAGTCAACCCTCTCAACATCAATGCCCGCAAAATGCCAAGGGTAACCGTAGTCTTACCACAGCCACTACCCGTACCCGCGATAACAAATGCCTTCCTACCTGACCATTGCATAGAACATTCCCGATATGTCGATCGGAAAAGGAGCGCCCATAAGACGTGCCAACACTGCGCACACCACTTGGATGACAACTCGCTTCCCACCGAAGGAGTTAATGTCTCGTGCCTGTCAGGTCGGTCTTCTGGCTTAGCGTCACCCTTCCCCGCAACCTTCCCAGTCTTTCCGACCAGTGGCATCAGCGGAGTTGTCAGCATCACAGCAGCGGGGGCTGCGGAGGATTTTCACCTCCTTCCCAACCACACCATTAAGGTGCGGTATTAACCTAACGGCGGTTTATACCCGTCATCTTTCAAGTTGCCTCTTTGTTGGCTGCACTCGCTCACCCCGGTCACATAGTTATCTATGCTCCCGAGGATTCACTCCCTTGCCGTCGCGATGCATCTTGAAATCCATAGGGTATATAGGGTTTATTTATTTTTAACGTGGTCTACTTTTAAAATTATTAAATTATTAGATAACTAATGATATATATTCATTTTCACCATAATAACCTTATTAAATGCATTGAATTAAAATGTAGATCAAATATATATTTCCCATACCAATAAAGCGGCTAATTTTATTATTTTCGGTGATGAACTTATGCGTTTCATAACAAAAATCGCCGTCAATCTGGTGATAAAGATAGTAACAACACCGCAACAGATTAATCGTTGATCATAATCAACTATCTATTCATATCGTATAAGCTTATGATGTGTTTATGCTGCTTACACCATTGGTATAACCAAATCATAATGAGAATTTTCCATGTTATTAGATACTGCTGTACCTCGCATTATTGGCGCCTGTTTTTATTACTCACCGAAATCAGAACAAGTCCGCCCACTAATTCCATTGCTTATCGATATTGATAAATTATTTCCCTGGTCAAATAACCGCACAATAGAAAATCTGACGAAAAAGCTCGCTACCTTCTCAGTCGAATCTCTACAATATGACTACTCCATCTTGTTCGAAGGGCAAGGTGTTATGCCAGCCCCACCTTGGGGATCGGTTTATCTGGACAGAGAAAACGCGTTATCAGGTGAAAGCACGCTGGCTTACCGGGAATTTCTGACAAAACAGAATATCGTCATGTCCAGTAAACAACGGGAACCCGAAGATCAATTCGGTTTGATGTTGCTGGCCTTAGTTTATATTTTAGAACAAGGGCATAAACCTGCTGCACGTACATTGTTAGAACAGCACTTACTACCTTGGGCTTACCGTTATCTGGAATTGATGCAGACAACCAAACTAGAAAATGATTTTTATCCCATTTTAGCCACTATTGCTATTGACTATTTAAAAACACTGCAAACTGAATTAAAACTCATTCCGGCAAGACTAGAATTATTTTGCTAACACTTTTATTATTCCACAACAAATGCTCTGGGTGATAAATTTAGTAACAACTCATAAATATACACTCTCCCGGAGTTCAACTCTCATTTAATCAACTCATCCTTTATAACAACGAATTTATACCAGAAAAACCTTTATAGTCAGTTCTCGTTCCATTGAACGTTATAGCTCTATTGCAGTATATAAAACTATTTGGCTGATTTTTATGTTATTTATTATTGGCTATGGATAACAGGCACCCAATAGAATGATCTTATGCGCTAAAAAAACTGTCTATTAATTCATAAATTAGTAAACATTAAATACTCATATAGAGGATTTATTAAAGCTCTAAAAACACTTAGCGATAATTTTTTCTTCATTGAATGTCTGTTTCCATTACATGGAAAGATTAAAAATGTAAACAACATGAGGTAAAAACATGAGAAAAATTTTTTTAGCTACACTTATTACAGGGATTGTGTCAACAAGTTATTTCGCACACGCACTTCCCGAAAATAACAGCGAGCATATTGCTGATCTACAAGACAATACCAGTAACGAAGCTCCACTATTAAAATCCACCGATCCGGGCGCTGAACGATTTAAGCATGTGGGAAAACTAAGCGGTCGAGGCCAATGTACCGCGACACTTATTGCCGGTTCAGAAACCCCTGATGCCAATCAACAAGCACTTATTCTTTCTGCTGGTCATTGTTTTGATTCTTCATTAGACACGAATGAAGTCATCATTGATCAACCTGTAGGCCCAGGTTGGACATACACGCCAAACTACTTTATTGACTTAATTAATGAACACCAACCTGTTGATGTTGATAGGGTTTTATACGCAACAATGAAAGGCGGCGACCTTGCGGTTTTCAGACTTAAAGCAACGTATGGTGAGTTGGCAAAGCGCGGAATACTGCCGGTAACCTTACAAAAAGATCATGAACCATCGGCATTAGAATTAACCAGCCAGCAGATTGAACTTGCTCATATTCCGGTCAATGGCATAGAGAGTGATAAACGTTATCTGCGCTATTCGGCTTGCAACATTACTGGAAAAGCTTCGCTTGTATATGAAGGCATATGGGCTTGGTCTCCGGCCGCTGCGGTTAATTGCGCCGGTGTTGCAGGAGGAACTTCGGGTTCACCGGTTATGTTAAAAGATCAATCCAAGATAATTGGTGTATTAAATACCACCGTCGATCGAAGTTACTGGGGTTGCGGTCTTAACCGACCTTGTGAATTTATTATCGATCACAGTTTCTCACGTACAGGTGCCAGCTATTATATGCCTATTGATAAAATTGCACGTGCATTTACTTCTGATGGAAAACTGGATTTAAGTAAATTTGATGATGGCAAAGGGATCACTATTAACGCCAGCGGCCCATTAATTACAAAGGGTACCGTTAACAACAAACCTGTCACCTGGAATTTACGCCTTGAAGAGAAAGGTTTTGATAATATTCGCTATAAAAGAGGACTTGCGAGTAATGTTGATTGTACCGATCCTAAAGGATACAGCAAACCTGTTCCAGTCACGACACAACCGCTGGAAAAACTTACCGTTCCTTCCAAAGAAGGGATATATACCATGTGTGTCATTGGGCAACATTCTGCAAATAAACGCTGGCAGAGTACATCTAACGCATCAATAAAATTACGTGAAATTGATAACACCCTTCCGGGAATAAGACCGGATTCAACATTACTTTTTGAAACAGATGATAGCTGGGTTATCGACCTCAGATTTAGACCTTGGGAAGTTGTTGACATACGTTATAAAGCAGGCCCAAGAAAATCGACAAAATGCGATGATTATAAAAATTACTCTACTTATAGAAGAGTACCGATTACGATTAAAAAGAAAGACTCTCCAATACGCTTTTGTATGTATGGCTTAGATCAAGCAGGCAACATAAGTGCAATATTTTTTGAGGACTTTGGAGAACAAAAATAAATTTTTAAAATGGGCCTGCATTTGCGCTGAAAAATCCCCACAAACTCAGCGCTAATAAATCAAAGCCCTATTTCGATAGATTTTGGCAAAATGGTTTAATACATTGTCGAGAGCTATCACTAGTAAAATTAGCGGAGAATGTCGAAAGATATTCGACACCATACCGCTGACAAACCTCGTTGAAAATAACGGGGTTTGTTTCTTTTATTATGAATCATAATGCCATCCATTTTCCTCATTAACCCGATGTAATCCTCCACCAAGGCGTTATTTTCGCTTATCCTGCAATAAAATGCTCGCTCTCCTGAGATAAAAACAACACAGCATTGCGACCAGCAAGGCTATCTTCTTAATATTTTGGGCTATAGATAACAGAACAGCCATTATTGTGGCAATACAATGGGGCAACTAATTCGCGGATAAATTCGAAATTAATAGCGGCATCGACTTGACGGACTATACCCGTTATCTTTCAAGTTGCCTCTTTGTTGGCTGCACTCACTCACCCCGGTCACATAGTTATCTATGCTCCCGGGGATTCGCTCCCTTGCCGCCGCGATGCATCTCGAAATCCATAGGGTATAAATGATTTTTAGGAACCAGCTCGTCAAGCGAGAGTGTTTCTGGCGGGAAAGTCTGGAGAGTGGGTGTTCTTAACAAGGTGGCAAGCCCCGTTTAGTGAACGGAACTTAATTAAAACAGAGTACCGGATAAAAAAACCAGCACTTTGTCAATAATCTGATATTATTTCATCAGAAAAATGTTGTTGCGCAATGATCGACACGTGTTATGCTGTCTCTCGTAACGCAACAGGACTCAAACAATGATTAAAAGTTGGAAGCATAAAGGGCTACGAAAGTATTATGAGAAGGGAACCACGGCGGGAATTGTTGCACACCACGCTAACAGGCTAGACCTACTGTTAAACGCATTAGATTTAGCAAGCGGCCTGAATGATTTAAGTTTACCGAGTTTTCAACTTCACCCACTTACAGGAGATCGAAAGAGTATTTGGGCGGTAAGCGTATCGGGTAACTGGAGGTTAACTTTCGAATTTAACGATGGTGATGTTTATATACTGAACTACGAGGACTATCATAAATGACTAAACGTATGCCACCCCATCCGGGGCGCTATATCTCTGACGAGATAGAGCACTTAAATATTAGTCTTAGAGCGCTTGCTCGTGCACTGGATGTCTCACCGTCAACTATTGGGCGTGTTGTTGAAGGTAGCGCGGCAGTAACGCCAGGAATGGCCGTTCGTTTAGCCAACGTGATCGGCAGTACGCCGGAAATGTGGCTGAGACTCCAGGAAGCGTATAGCTTGGCACAAGTTAAACAGGAAATAGATTTAACTCGTCTCACTCCCCTGTTTACGCCAATACCTTAACATGGCGGCAAGCTCCGTCTGGTGAACGGAGCTGAATTAAAACAGAGCGCCGGATAAAAAAACCAGCACTTTGTCAATAATCTGACGGAGAATGTCGTAAGACATTCTCCGTAATATCAAATAAGAAATAACTCGTCTCGATTTAAGGCTATTTGCCTGATATCTCAAGTGAAGGCCCTTTATTTTCAGCATTGAATACTATTAACCAAAGGATTATCGTACTCAGCGTGGCTAATAAACTCAGGACGGATTTTTCAGAGCGTTTGCTGATTTTTTCATTTTTACTGACAAATATCAATTCAATTAAAACGTCTCAGTTTTTTCAAGTTTAATATGATAAACATCACCTATACCCTATGGATTTCAAGATGCATGGCGACGGCAAGGAAGCGAATCCCCGGGAGCATAGATAACGATGTGACCGGGGTGAGCGAGTGCAGCCAACAAAGAAGCAACTTGAAAGATGACGGGTATATAATCATATTAATACAACAAACATACAGATGATGTTTTTATAATTGATGGAATTATTTTGAAATTAGATAAAACCAATTTGTTATTATTTACATAATAAACCACATCCGTAAAAGATGCATTCACAAACATTTCATCAGGATGTGCATTTAAAAAAACAATTCAACAGATAAAAATATGAATTATACTTATAATTACGATATCAATAACGTCCAACAACACTTGCTTAAGTACAAATAAAATAATTTTAATGGGATGAGTTATTAATATCTTATGGAAGCTATTTAACGGGTGAAAATTGACCCACAAAAATCACCTAATGAGGCTCCGAATAATTTCATCAAAGGAGTTTATTAATATGATCACTTTGAAAACGTTAATTGGTACAACTATTGTGATTCTAGCTTCATCAACACAATTAGCTTTAGCTGCTGAGACAAAAGAAAACATTACCGATAAGGAGGCAACATTAGAAGTTTCAGAAAGTAGAATTTCTAATTTATCAGCCACATATGCACTACAAATTAAAAACTCATCAGCGACAAAGAGTATTACTCTTGTTACGCAATCATCTAATTGCATGTACGATAGTGGAGATGAAAAAATACGCTTAGAGGCAGGTAAAACCTATCTGGGAAATTTACAGGATAATAATAACTGGATAGATGGATGTACAAATGAAACCAAAACTGTCGATTGGAGTGTTAGTTATATTAATGTTGCCAATACCGACACAGAAAATTGTACACTAACATTTCGGCATGGTCGTGGTCATGCAAATTCAGATGGATCTGGCCCTGAATGGTATACATTGATTAAAGGGTGTCCTGATATAGTTGAAAATGCTATTTGCGGAGGACAGATTTGTTATAACAGCCAGGCTTTTTGGGTAAGAAATCGAAGTGTAAATATAGAGCTTTCCGTTAAATAAATTTGGATGTGTTAGTTGAAACTTTATCTAAAATTGAGAGTTACCTGTTTTGATATGGTTACCAGATCCCATACAAGATTACAGGTAACTCTCAGTTTATTTCGTTATAACAAATCTCCAGAATCAGAATACGCAAATCAGAAAAAAATAGTGACTAATACAGATCATAGCCAATCTGTTTCCACCATGATTGGGAAAGGCACGCATTTTGCCAATATATGTGCTCTACCTTGACCATTTTTAGGTTATTTTATGCACAATAGCTGTTCACAATTAAACCATTTGCAATTCTGTTCCCCATAATCGTCATTTTGGTCATTTATTAACACACAGATATACCCAGTTTTTACCCTTTCAATCCCCATTTAATGCCCTAGCACACTGCTTCAACACGATTTATTGTTAATTTATAAATTCTATAAAACCTTGGTTTAACAGAAACCGTCAATTTGGCGAAAAGTGCCGTGCCGAACAGCCGGAGAATTAATGGCAAGGTGTTGAGTGGGGATGTCAGTTTGAATGCCGGGGATGTGGGGGCTTTTCCAGATGTTCGCGGTGGTCTGAGCGATAATGGCAGATTCTCGGACATGCGCGAAACGGGTATCTATCTTGTAACTATCGCTAATCCTAATTCTGTAACTGACTTACCCGTTTATAATGGCGGTAAAATTTACGCGTATGGATTTCTTTCTGTATTTAAGAGTAATGATCAGAGAATTCATCAAACATATTATTCTCATCACGGAGATATTGCGACACGACAAACTTGGGATGGGCCGGAGCAATACCTGCCTTGGACTATTCAATATAGCACAACAAATCCGGCGCTCCCCGTCGGCGTCCCGCTTCCGTATCCGCATCGTTATACACCCCAAGGCTACCTCACTTGCAACGGTCAGACATTTGATAAATCTTTATATCCGAAGCTAGCGGAAGCCTATCCTGCCGGTAGAGTGCCCGATTTAAGAGGCGAATTTATTCGAGGATGGGATGATAGTCGGGGAGTCGATCCGGGGCGTGTGTGTGGTACGTGGCAGGGGGATGCAATTCAAAATATTACTGGCGGTTTCGCAGTAAGATTGATGGACGGCTATTCACAGCTCGAAAGTTTATCGGGTGCCTTTAATGCGACACGAAATTCAAGCAGTGGGTTATATGCAAGTTATCCCTCCGGCAAACGGGGTGCCGATGACGTTACATTCGACGCATCACACGTCGCACGTACAGCAAACGAAACCCGCCCGCGCAACGTCGCATTTAATTACATAGTGAGAGCAGCATAATGACTGAACAGAAATACTCTTTAGAACATGAAACAGCAATCTTAGGTAAAGATGGTTTGGCAATTCAGGCAGGCTGGATAAAGGTTTATCACTCGAATCAAATCACGCGAGAATTCACAAATTCTGATATCGAATATGTCATGCTCGGTGTCAGTTTGTCAGCCGGCGCTTATCCTGATGCGCCAGAGCTACCTAAATCTCATGATGAGGCTGTTTGTCGCAGTGTAGACAGTAAATGCTGGGAAATCCTGCCTGACTATCGTGGAAAAATCGCTTACGACACATTGACTCGTACGGCTATTGAAATTACGGAAATCGGTGAGCTGCCCGACACGCTCACATTCAAGAAACCGCCCACCGACTTTGACAAATGGGATGGCAAAAAGTGGGTAGTTGATAAAGACTTACTCAAGTCTCATCAAATCAATGAAGCAAAACAACAGCAGGCAGCACTGTTACAACAAGCAAATGAAACAATCTCATTGCTACAAGACTCTGTTGACTTAGAAGTCGCTACAGACTCAGAGAAAGAAGCTCTACTCGAATGGAGAAAATACAGAGTATTGCTTACTCGTGTAGATGTGAATCAAGCGCCGGATGTGCCGTGGCCGGAAGTGCCAAAGTAATGATGGGGCCAAACGGCCCTTACTGCTATTTTAAGGGTTCTTCTGGGTGATATGGATAAAAAGATTTCTGACTTCGATTGTTATCGGGCTGCATAAGCAGCCCTTATTGTTGTCATTCTGGGATAATCCTTTAGGTAATTAATTAGGAGTGCAGTTCATTCTGAGAGGGATTATTTAATTGGTTCCGAGTGAAATCTACGACCTCGCCTAACAGAGCATTTTTTTCAACAAGAGCTTCATGAGGTATTTTACCTTTCAAGCTACCATGCGGCCAGTGATAATTGTAAAACGCCTCCCATTCAGCCAATCTAGTTTCTAAAGCTACGTCTCTTTTAATCGCTCAGTAATAGGTAAAACTTTTCCTTAGTACCAAATGAAAACTTATTTATAATTCAACTAGTTAGATATGATTATTGAGTTCCGGATAATTGGATAGTGCAGTTCGAAATAATTTATAAAAACAATTTATAACGTATTATAATTATGTTAACTTAAATATTAAAGATGATATTATTTAAAGTTTAAAACTTAGGAGGTAGCTTAACAATGAAAAAGATTATCGTTAACGGTGTTTCTAACCAAAAATTCATAAACAACTATGCTTATGATTTTGAAGAGATAATTAATCAAAAAATCAATCCTGATTCTATTCCGGATAGATTTTATCGTAAAGGTAAAGCTTGCTGGGTTTTTCAAACTTTAATTAATCTCAAATATTACTACGGTAATTATCTTGATATTACATTAACTAATCAAGTCCGTGCTGATGCAGTTAATATATTACACTACGATGATTTTAGCTTTAGAACTAAGCCGTGGATAGGATGCACTATTGTTTGTCAAGCTGATCGTCCCCCTGTTTATGGAGCTGATTATACCGTTGTACAAAATCCACTACAAACAGAACCTAGAAAAATCTTTTTACCACACTGGCCACAACCAAACTTAAAATGCAGATCTAAAGATAGCAATGAAATAAAAACTATTGGTTTTTTTGGACATGTTGATGCTTTACCTGATTTTTTTACAGATAAAAATCTTATAAGCGAGTTAAATAAAAGAGGTATAGCACTTAGAATATCAACAGATGACTGGACTAATTATAGTGACATCGATATAGCTATAAGTTTTAGGAAAGAATGTAGCCCTGACCTTATGAGAAAGCCGGCTAGCAAACTTATCAATGCGTGGAGTGCTGGTTGCCCTTTAATTTGTGATAATGAACCTTCTATGAGAGCTATACGAATAAGTGAATTAGATTATTTAATTGCCAAGACACCAGAGCAATTCATAGAGGCAGTGGATCAACTACGAAACCGACCAGATTTATATACATCAATGGTATCTAATGGAAAAAAAAGATTTGAACAATATGGTAGAGAGTCCACAGTAAAAAAATGGTTTTCTTTAATAGAAAAAATTCACAATATAAATGACACTCAAAGAGTAAAAACATTTTCCCGTTTCATTGCGTTTGCTCTTTATAAAGTAGGATTTCACTAAATCTTGCTAGTTTCGTATTGGTTTCCTCCTTGTTTTAAAATGACAAAGAGGAATTAAACCATCAATTAACTCATGCAGAACGATACCAACCCATTAACATTACATAGGCGTTAGCTACATTTATCACTGAACCACTACCTGTGTTTCTTGTTGTCCCAGTTACTAAGTGGCTATGGGCACCAATCGCTACAATGTGGTTATGATTGCCTGCTGAGTTAGTATCTGGATTTTGGAAAGTATAACTCCCGCCTGAGGTTGTAGATACTTTTGGACGTATATCTCCGGGCCTTCCCATACCATTTACAGTATGGTAATGGTTTCCTGCTGTGTTTGTTGTCTTTGTCCCATAATCAAATGAACTAGTTGTTGCACTAAATGAATGGTTATGTACAGGTAACTGCGTTGCTGAGAGCGTAACACTATCAGAACCGCCAGAACTCAGTACGTTTGAGCCACTCGTACTAGCTAAACGAATTGTTTTATTTTCACCAATATATTTCCATGTAGTACCTGGAAACAGTGTATTTGGGTTTTTATTTTGTGCAAACCAAACTACGATTCCGACAGGATAAATGGTGTTGATATTAGCTGCACTTTTCGCCAAATTGACGGTTTCTGTTAAACCAGGCTTTCTGTAGTTCATTAACTGACAGCAATCTTTGTCAAAGCAGCTTTTAAAGGCATTAAATGGGACTCAATATGGTAAAAATTGGGCAGATCTGAGTACCAATAAATAACCAAAATAATGATTGAGAAAGAAATATATTAACTATGATGGAATTACGAACAATAATTGGGTGGAAAACATACAGAAAAATTAGCATCACTTTGCATTTTAACGCAAGTTCATTTGAGATAAATAAATTTACTTTGTGTGTATGCGTGCATATGCTTATGCCAGGTTGGGAGGATATGAAATCAACCAACCTGATAAAAGAGCTGATTGCTGTTGGACGCGAACTTAGAAGGAGTTATCAATAACCGGAAAGACATTTCCAGTTCCGCATCCCAAAAAAGATCTGCCTATCGGTATTGTCAAATCTATAAAGAAAATGGCGAGAGTTTAATCCCCGACGACTTTGGAGGTCATCATGTTTTTTTCAGTAGGTGTTGAGTTGCCGAAAGATGAAAACACCGCGTATGGTCTAGCTATTCCTGCGCTGTGTACCGAAGATTATGGCTGTTTTTCTGCTGCTGATAATAAAGAAGACATTGCGATAATGGCACGTGAAGCTATCTTGTTAACGGTTGAAGATATGGTTGCAAACAGTAGAGCCATTGAACAAATTAAGGACCTTGGCTATCTGGTTTATGCAAAAAATACAGAATATCAATATGTTGATAGTTGGTTTGTTATTGATGTTGATTTATCTGAATTTTCCGGAAAGCAACAGCGTATTAATATCTCATTACCCGATACGCTCATTCAGCGTATTGATAATCGCGTCAAAGAAAGTCCGACACAATATCGAAATAGAAGTCACTTTTTAGCTAAAGCAGCAAGACATGAACTTAGGTAACACTATGGTGCATGGGTGTGCCATAGTTTAAAAAGCATTCAATTGATACTATGTTTGTGAATCCTTTACACTGCCGTATGAACGCAAAACCCGAATGATAGGTGCCGCACCTTCTTTGTTGGTCATAAAGCAACCAAAATAACGACTTATTTGGAGAAAAATACATTCATCTTGAAAAAACCATGAACAAGCTTTAGATGATAAATTAACGAGTTTACATAGTGCTCTTTTACTCGCATTATGAGATGTATTACACTTTCAGTTTTAGAGTTATCTATCATGATCATGCAACTAAGGAAGCCGATAGTTTACTGAAATTTACTAAAGTAAAGTATCAGGAGGAAAACTCGTAAATATTGCGGGAACCAAATATAAAACCCTTTAATTTGCATGAAGCCCCCGCAAACCATTAGATCACTCATTAATACACATAAATCAAATAGATATTAATTAAAATCCTTTAATAAAATACATTAAAAAGCATCCTGTAATTACACCAAAAGTAAAATACTTTATTTTCCTTCTATTTTCGCGTTTCCTCTGTCTTATCTCTTCATCTGTTTTTATATGATCATCCCAACCGATATGCCTAACTGCGCTTTTATCTAAAATAACTGCATATTTATCTATTTCTGCATACTTCTTTGATAGTGTCATCTCTGTATCACCTGCTAGATTATAGGGCATGAATAATTCATAATCTGATTTTCTTCTAAGCCCTGGATTAAAACTGAATCCCCTCCATCTGAAATCATTGCTTTCCAGAGTAGAAAAGCAAACACCTTCTAATTCTCTAAAATTACTAGGGTAATGGAATGGATAATGAAGCATCACATCCTCTTTTAAATCTCTGAGCCAGACTTGGAGTATGTTTTTATCAGACTTCAAAGCAACAAAAGAATCCTCAATAAATCTATCTCTATAGAAAAGCCAATCGTCTTCACAATGGAAGATATAGTCAGTTTTTACTTTACTATATGCCAGATCAATTGACTTAATTTGCCCTAGTTTAGGATTGTTTAAAATAATTTCACAGTATGGTAGCCAGTGCTCAGGTATGACAGAATGAATAGACTTATCTCCAGAATCCTCCGTTACAACAACCTCTTTTATAGGATAAGAATTATACTTATCAAACGACTCAATAGTTTGCTTTAATAAATCAAACCGGCCACAACTTGTAATGACCAGGGTAACATCACTTGAATCAGAAAATAACATAATATTTACTCATTGACTTTTATAAAATTCACTATTACTTGGTATGATAACAAACAAAATACTACTTTCATAGTGTCAGAACGATAACTTAATTTTAAGTATTTTTTAGTAAAAGATCATATATTAAACCTGAACTTATCAATATCCTCAATATAATATTTATGGCTTTATCCGTTTCACCAATAAGCGGATAAATATCCGCCAAAACATTGTATATAATTTTACGTATAATGACCTTCTTTTTCTTTGAATTCTGAAGAATTCTTGCCTACTCTGCTTTTGTTTTTTTCTTTCTAGCGCCAAGTTTGATTGAAGATATAGCGGCGTTGTAGAGATGACCGGAGGTACCACTGCTTTCACTTTTATGATCCGTCTTTCATTGAGAAAACGCCACTTATCAGCTTCAAGCCAAACGGGCTGTAGAAAATCAAGTAAACATTGTGCAGCGTAATTATTAATTACATAACCATAAGTACAAGCTGCTTCAATCACATTAACTAAATAATACTGACCCGTTATATTTTTCTTGAAAGTGTCAATATATTCAGTGGTCTTATTTAGTAAAATGACATTGGATTTATTCGGATTTTTTGCATTGAGTTTATCCAATGCTCTCAGTACATAAAAGATATTTTTATTGATTTCTACATCGTCTTCCATGATAAGAGCTAAGGGGATGTTTTCATCAACAATTCTCTGGTAAACAGATAGATGGCTTAACGAACATCCTAACTCACCAAGAGTCATTCCATTACTGTAAAAGTCGCGGCTAAGCTTCATCACCTCATCTTTGGAAAGTTGTTTGCCATTTACCGCTTTGATTATTTCAACATCTAATCCTAAGGATGATGCTTGCTGTAACATCGAGTATTTTCTTTCGATATCTGATTCTAAGTTAATTATAAAAATTTTCATTTTTTCTGGTAAAATCATGAGAAGATTTAAGTAAAAGATAAACTATGGAATTTATAGCCACTTAATTTTAAAATAATATAAATTGATATTTTACTTAGCTACAGTACCAAGATCCCCTCATATGAAAGGCTAAAATATTTTCCATTCTTTGAAATCCTATTTTTTCTTATCTTCATAAATACTCTTTTAAAAAAAATAAAACACTATGATTTAATATAAAAATTAGTGTTGAAAGATTCTTTACTATCCGATAGACAGAGTAGAATACTCCTTAATGTGAACTTTGCATTATAATCTCTTTTGTGTTAATTAGTGCATATCATCAAATATTAAGTGCTGATTTCACTCTTTTTAAATAATTTGAATCAAATAAATTGGAAATAGCCATTTTTATTGTATTACTGTCAGATAGTTTTTTTCCGCTAACTATATCCTGCAATTTACTTATTAATTCAGATGGTTTATCAACAGGATATAGTTCACCATTAATTTCATTCTTTATGATATCAGCAGGGCCAGTTTTGCAGTCAGAGCTTATGCAATATATACCTTGAGCATTAGCTTCGCTTAATACCATAGGAAACCCCTCAAAATCTGAAGTTAATAACAGTGCTGTAATTTCTTTAATTTCATTCATAATATAATACCACGGTTCTTTATGCCACCCGTGCCATACTATATTACTGGTTATATTTAGATTATCCGCTACACTGCGTAATATTTTCTCATCACAACCACTACCAACAATATTTAATTCCCAATTACCATGAACTTGCGATAATGCCTTAAACATACCACTAATGTTTTTATGACCGTCGGCTAATCTGCCTACATATAGAAATTTAGTTATATTCCCGTTTGGTTGAGGGATTGTTTCGCTTTTCTGAGAAACAGGATTGAAGATAGTAAAAATTTTATCTGGATTAACACCTCTATCAATAAATTGTTGAGTTATACTTGAACTAATAGAAAGGTGATAATCAGCTTTTGTTGCATAAATATTTTTATACAATTGATCAAGAGAAGTATGAACCCATGAAAATAGAGGAGTTTTAGAAAAGATTAATTTTTTTGCCAGACTTGTTATGTAACAACTTAATGGATCTATCGCAATAATGATATCCGGATTTTCTCTTCTCATAAATTTAGAGAATAAAAAGGCAAAGTGTACTCTGCGAGCTTTTGTGTTATATATCTTAGAACGGATGCGATGAAATGACATTCCATTTAACCAATCATCATTTATTTCAACAGATTCTTGGCGGATATCATTGATAAAGAAGAAACTGACGTCTGACGCTGGGCAATCTTCTGATAATAAAGCTACTAATTTTTTGCATACAGTTTCCCTTCCTCCAAAACCAGACATGTCATAGCCTACGATAATGATTTTTTTAGCTTTCATAATTAATCTAACCTTCTTATATGGGTTTTTATGAATTTCATATCTCTATATCAATAACATATTCATGTAACGGTAAAAGGTAGCTTGTATTATGAAAAAAAGAACCAAAATTCAAGCTATTCACTAGCACCATACTACATGATTTTCATAATGTGAATCAGAATATTCAAGAATTTTTTAAAACCTGAATACTTAAAGCGAAAGAGAATTAACATGGTATAAAAATATAACTATGATTTTCTGGTATAGGGAAATGTATATGAATTTATTTAAAAAAATATATTACTAGCTTGTTATTATCACCAGTTATCTTGTGAGTTACTAGAAGGCATTAGCTATAACACTAATATACAACTCACAAAGGAGAGTGGAATATCAAAGCATCAGTTGTAATATCTGCTTATCATCCCAAGAACTGAAAAGATAAAAAGTTGTATGATTTACGAAAGTAAACCGTGTAAATTCGCTGATTTATCACTCAGAACTTGCTGGTAATTCCTGAATGGTTAATGTCTTTTTCTTTAAATCGTCGTTTTGGTTATCGATTGACATGTGAATATATACC
The DNA here is from genome assembly GCF_042879335.1 of Photorhabdus sp. RM96S. Classification (NCBI taxonomy): domain Bacteria; kingdom Pseudomonadati; phylum Pseudomonadota; class Gammaproteobacteria; order Enterobacterales; family Morganellaceae; genus Photorhabdus; species Photorhabdus sp. RM96S. The sequence goes on from NZ_JBHFKT010000021.1 coordinate 36,485, forward strand.
CTATGGATTTCAAGATGCATCGCGGCGGCAAGGGAGCGAATCCCCGGGAGCATAGAGAACTATGTGACCGGGGTGAGTGAGTGCAGCCAACAAAGAGGCAACTTGAAAGATGACGGGGATAGTTTTTCAGGTCAGTTAATGTTTGGTACTAATGAAACATCAACACGGCTTAATAATACTAGGAGAGTGTGAGTTAAATGAACCAACTTTGATCAAGAGCTTTGAATTCTCTACACTTCGTAATCGTAGTGGGCTTTCGAACCTAAATTGATGAAAAAACTTCAAAAACTAATTGGCAAAATATTAACTCTGTAAAAATAAAAAGATTTGTTCCGCACATGATACAAGTTGAACAGAATTGCGCTCTTTTGCAATTGTTGTGATTTTTGAAAAATTAAATGCTCCTGGATAATTCCCACCATTAGCTGATACCGCATTTTTCTCCAACTCCACCGTTTCCATCAAGCCAATGAATTATCTAGCCTGTAATTTAAATTGTGCATTTTCTAAGATAAGCCGTCAATTGCTATATCTCAGCAATTTTCTCGCCAAAATAAAGTACATTAAAAAACACAAACAATTGACCAGTAAAAAAAGATAAAATTTCTAAATGAATTTCATACTATGAAAAATTGTTAATGTAAAAATATAAAGCTTATTAACAGTCTAAAATGGCCTGTTTTTACAGGCCATTTAGATTGTTGTCATGATTATATAAAAATTAAATTTTATCTTTCCTTTTAGTCAGTAATAAATTAGCCAACAACCAAATTATTTTATTTTTAGAATTAATTATTTTTAGCCTAAATAAAAAATTATTTCTCTTCCGAATAAATTCAGCATCTTGTCTTTGATAAGAAAAATCGGATAAAAAAGAAGAAAGCTCATCAAATCTTTTGGATGCTAGCATTTTCCACATTAGCTGGCCTTTTAGGCTTAAAGCTTTTGATTTAACTTTCTTCATAAAGATTTCACGATCTTCGTTATGGTATTGCATGTCCATATCTTGATAAATCGTGTCCCAAGCTTGGATTTCATCTATATAATTCTTTACACCCCACTTCTTATTCATGATGGAATCACTTCGGTAAATATAATTATAAAGATATTCTGGGATGTAAGAAAATTTTGCTTTACAGATACATAACAAAATAAATGAAATATCTTCTCCTACAATTAGGTTTTCATCAAACCAAATTTTATTTCCTAGCAAAAAATCACGTTTAATTAACATACAACAAATGCCAAAATAATCAAAGTTCAAAAAATTGAATGCCAGGTTATTTAAATCTCGATAATCTTTAGAATAAATCTCTTTGCCTGTATAAACATTCTTGAACAAACAAAAAGTAATATCACTCTTTGTCTCACTATTTTTTCGCAACACCGATTCAATAAACGAAGGCTCAAAAGAGTCATCACTATCTAGGAAAGTGACATAATCTCCTTTGGCTTTACTTAAGCCAATGTTTCTTGCTGCGGAAATCCCTCTGTTTTCTTGAGAAAAAATCGCAATATTGAAGTATTGTTCAGACAGCCGGTTAAGAACATCCATTGTGCCATCAGTTGATCCATCGTTGACAATGATGATCTCAGTGTTTTTATATGTCTGATTAAGAACACTATTAATAGCATTTTCTATAATATCTTCGACATTAAAGGCCGGGATGATAATTGAAACTAATACATCATTATTCATAATAGTACAATCCGCTAGTTACCTACAGGAATCCTTTAGAATTATTCAATAAAGAGCTTTCAATACTAAATATATATTCTGATATAAGTACATGTGTGAATTGAACCAACATCAGTATTCCTGCTCCTAATTGTCAAATTTAAAGACATTTAATTGATTATCAATATGATCGATATGGGGTATTATACTGCTTTCCTCCCATTAATTGTATCAATTAATGACTAAGGTGAAGATTTACTGTGAAAAATGTTCTCTATCTAGTAACATTATTACTCGCTCACTAATAAAATCAGTCCTGTACCATCACACTTCCAGAATCTTTTTATAGCTTTTAAGCTGAGTTTTTGCTGTTATATCGAATTAGCCTTAGTTTTACACAGTTAAGAATGTGATTTTTCATAGGTTGGTAACTGTCGCAAAATTAAAAAAACTATCAGAATCTAGATTTACAGTAGAACGAAAAAATTTCCCGGGTAAAAAATCAGTATATTTTTCACCAATAGGAATTACGTAGTAAATTTATTTTTCACTATGTAAAGTTAATTACACAAAATAAAAATATAATGAAAATATTTATCGTTATAAATCTCACTGAGCATTCCCGCAACTCATCGATAGGAAATGAAGTTCATTCAACAGTAAACGAGCTAGATATACAAAAAGAAAACATAAAATTTTAACAACTTTGCGTTTGATGTTTTTGCGTGTATTTGTTCGTTCATGGGTGAAGAAAGTCAGGCCATGATTTTTTATTATTATAGACACAATTAAGAGTTGTATAACTATGATTTGCAAAATAGTGTTTTTATTTAGCTCATCTTTTAAAGTTCTTTTGTTATTCAATATCGTATTGTGCCAAACTTTCTTTGTCACGATTATTAATATGCCGCTGCTTTCCAGAAAACTCAGATAAATCAACGTTGATAACAAACCAGTTATCAATGTATTGATATTTTGTGTTTTTTGCATAAACCAGATAGCCAGCATCCTGAATGTGTTCAACTGCGCTATTATTCGCGACCATATCTTCTACTGTTAACAAGATAGCCTTACACGCCATTATCGCAATGTCTTCTTTATTATCCGCGGCAGAAAAACAGCCATAATCTTCGACACACAGAGCAGGAATGACCAAACCATACGCTGTATTTTCATTTTTCGATAACTCAACACCTACTGAAAAAAACATGATGACCTCCAAAGTCGGCGAGGATTAAATCCCCGCCATTTTCTTTATAGATTTGATAATACCGATGGCAATCTTTTTTGGGATGCGGAACCGAGTATGTCTTTCCGGTTATTGGTAACTCCTTCTAAGTTCGCGTCCAACAGCAATCAGCTCTTTTATCAGGTTGGTTGATTTCATATCCTCCCAACCTGACATAAGCATATGCACGCATACACACAAAGTAAATCTATTTATCTCAAATGAACTTGCGTTAAAACGCAAAGTGATGCTAATTTTCTGTATATTTTCCACCCAATTATTGTTCGTAATTCCATCATAGTTAATACATTTCTTTCTCAATCATTATTTTGGTTATTTATTGGTACTCAGATCTGCCCAATTTTTACCATATTGAGTCCCATTGAATGCCTTTAAAAGCTGCTTTGACAAAGATTGCCGTCAGTTAATGAACTACAGAAAGCCTTGGTTTAACAGAAACGGTAGAATTGGCGAAAAGTGCCGTGCCGAACAGCCGGAAAATTAATGGCAAAGCATTAAGTGGGGATGTCAATATTACCTCTCAAGATATCTTTAATGGGCAAGCAATATCGATCCCTGACAAAGCCGATTTAAATGATTATCAAACGCCAGGGCTTTATTATCAGGGTTTGAATGTACAAGCGACAGCCGGTAAAAACTACCCCGAAGCATCCGCTGGTTCTCTTGTTGTTTTACAGGCTGCTGGCACTATTCAACGTTATTTTGTCTATAATAGCAGTCGGATATATACACGGGCTTTATACCCGTGGAGCGGTCCGGGATGGACACCTTGGGCACAAGAATATAACACGCAGAATAAACCTATTGCGAGTGAACTTGGTTTAACAGACACGGTGAATTTGGCGAAAAGTGCTTACCCAAAATCCGGTGGTGTTTTGAATGGGTATGTGGATGCAACAGGGTCTATTTCCGGCAGAGGTGTGTATGAATACCCAAGTATTCGTGTTTATAGTGCTGTAAACAAACCGTCACCGGGCGAGCTAGGCGCATATACCACAGGTGAATGTGATGGGCGATATGGCAGCAAAAATATGGCCTTAAAGTCTACAAATGGTTGGTGGAAATGTGGCGATACTGGAGTGATTTATCAGTGGGGCGTAACTCGAGTTCTAGAGCCTCTAGAGATTATCACAGTTCAGCTACCAGTTAGGTTCTCTAATGCATGTGTGAATGTAATGTTGACAGTGAATCGACTAGGGGCCAGTGGTGGTATAGCTAATGGTTACTCCGCTGTTCTAAGTCCATCTTCATTCAAATTGACTAATGACTATGCTAATACTGGTATTAGTGTAGGTTATTATTGGTTCGCAGTGGGGTATTAATTATGTATTATTACAGTGCAACAACTAACGCATTTTATCCAGCCGAATGGAAACAAGACTATATCAATGCAGGTTCATTTCCAAATGATGCAGTGGAAGTTAATGAGGCTATTTTCATTGAGTTTGCTGGCAGTATTCCACCAGAGGGTAAATACCGAATAGCGGGTAAAAATGGCTTACCAGAATGGGCAGATATTCCTCCCCCCACAAAAGAAGAATTACAGCAACAGGCTAAATTTCAAAAACAGCAATTAATAGCTGAAGCAACAAACCAAATCGCACCATTACAAGATGCTATTGATCTAAATATGGCAAATGATGAGGAAAAAGCACAATTAGTAGCTTGGAAAAAATACCAAATATCACTAAGTCGTATTGATGTCACATTAGCACCGGACATTAACTGGCCTAAAAAACCATACTGATATGTATTTTTGTTATCGGGCTGCATAAGCAGCCCTTATTGTTGTCATTCTGGCATCTCAGGCCACTTAATATCAGGGACCAATGAAGTGTCAACACGGTTCAGCAATACCAGATATTTTTTCCATTCAAGTAACAATGCCTGTTCCTCTTCCGAAGCCAATTCCGTATCAACGGCATATTGGAGTAACGTAATGGTTTCATTAGCTTGTGTACACAGTGTGCCGCGTAGTTGTTCTGCCTGCTCAATCTCACTGTCCTTTATTGCCGCTTTATCCGCCACCCACTTTGAGCCATCCCATTTATCAAAATGAGTAGCAGGTTGTTCGAATGTCAGGGTTTTGGGTAGTTCACCCAGATCAGTAATTTCTTGCGGTAAGCGAGTTTGTGTGTTGTAAGCTGTTTTTCCCCGGTAATCGGAGACAATTTCCCAGTGATCTCCGTCTGCTGTGCGCCTGACAGCCAGAGAATCGGAGTCAGGAAGTGTCGGGGCATCTATATAGGAACTCGCCGGTATGCCAACTCCCTTCATCAGATATTCTGGTGTCGTGCCAATAAATTCCCTTGAATTAGGCGCTGCATGGTAGATTGTCAGCCAGCCCGCTTTTTCTGCTAATCCATCTTTACCCAATATGGCAATCTCATATTCTAAAGAGTATTTTTGTGTATCCATTATGCTGCTCTCACTATGTAGTTAAATGCAATGTTGCGAGGTCTGTTCTCTGAAGCAACAGGGACAACTCGTGAAACATCAAAGAGAACCTGTTTTTGCCAGACATCTGTATATTCATTTCCTGGAGCCTTTTCGCCTGAAAGAGAAAAACATCCTCCATAATTATTATTTCCACGTAAAATTGTACCTGGGGTATAACCAGTAATATTACGAATTGCATCCCCCTGATGAGTTAAAACCCCACGACCACGATCTACACCGCGCCCATCATCCCAGCCACGAATAAATTCACCGCGCAAATCAGGCAGCACACCTGATGGATAAGCTATAGCTAATTGTGGATATAGTGATTTATTAAATGATTGACCGTTGCATGCGAGATAGCCAGCAGGCACATTTGGTAACGGCCATGGGATGGGTGAGCCGACAGATATGTTGATATCATCAAGTGTTGCTAACGTGCCGGATTTTTCTGGTGTTGCTAAAGTATATTTGCGATTGCTGTTTTCATCATTAGCGTATATTGTCAAACGATTTCCAGCTGTTCCTTCAATACCGATAAAATGCTTGTTTGCTGCTCTGAATTCGATATTCGGCCAATTCGATCCATTGTTTATTCTTAAGGTGCCTGTTTGAGCGCTTAATGTACTCGAAATCGGTAAAGCCCCCACATCCCCGGCATTCAAACTGACATCCCCACTCAACGCCTTGCCATTAATTCTCCGGCTGTTCGGCACAGCACTTTTTGCCAATGCCACGGTTTCTGTTAAACCAAGGTTTTTTATAAACTCACTTTTATTAGGGATATCTGCTCCATTTTGGTTTTTTGCCAATCTGCTATTAGCATTATCTGTAGCCCTGTTTGCTTCATCATGAGCATTTTTAGCTGCTACGTTTGCTGTATTTGCAAAATCATATGCTTCTTTAATTGCCTTTGGCGTCGCCGCTAAGGTTTCATTTGTGCTATTTGTTGCATTACTCAGTTGTACAATCCCCTTCTGAGTCAATGAGGCATCAGAAACACCACTCAATTTGCTCTCAGCGATTTTTCTAACATCGTGGACCGACTTCGGTGTCGCCGCTTGATCTTCTCTGTCAGAATTTGTCGCGCTGTTGAGTTGCGATATGCCTTTCTGCGTCAGTGAAGCAGCAGGGATTTCCGTAGTAATTTTATGTTTTAATGCTAAATCCAATTGCGCTACGAGTTTCTCCAGGTCTCCATCATCCATAACGTCTTCCCCGGTTTTTTCCGCAATATATTTCCCTATCACCGCGGCTATAACCGAAGATTGGCGCCAAACTTTATTTAAGCGCTCACTCCTCGCTATTCCCGATTTAAAACCCTCCCCAATAAAATCTGAACTTTCATATTCTTCTTGTGACAAAGTATTCGCGTTTTCACCAATGGCAAATGCTTTAAAATCATTTTTAGCCATTTCTAACCCTCCACTATATGGTAATTAACCGTTATCCCCATAGGTTTAAGCGAGAGATAACCCTGATGGATGATTTCTTTAGTAATTGTACTGATTGATTTTCCTTTAATCGTTACTGTGAATGACATATCCAAGTTATCTTCAAAAGATACCGATAGGCCATTATTTGAATGAATAAAACTCAGGATGTTATTAAATGACTCAGCCGTTCCATCCCAGTTATTTGCGCCTATTTTAGCTTTAATGACAACCCGATAATTATCATCATCCAGTTTGATATAACTTTTATCACTGTCAAACCGCCCTTTCCATTGACCACTATCAAATCCTAAGTCAGTAATATCAAAGGAGAAGTAATAGGATTCAATTGGAGTTTGGATCATTCGATTTCTTCCTACCCATTCTCCAATAATGTCAAGCTGTTTGCCCACCGCTTTATCAAGGTCAAAACGGCTAATCAGTAAATCTGTTGTCAGCGCATTCTGGTTGAAAATATCAGTCACAGCTTCAAGCATCCTGACATATTTTTTACCTTCCATGTGATATGCAGGAATTAGTTTCATATATCTGTTCATTCAAGCACCGTTACTATTTTAATATTTTCAGGTGAGCACGTCGGCGCTTCATTAAATGCTATGTCTATGTTCGCCGTTCCTGTCGTTGATGCTGATTTTCCCACTATCACAGATAATACTTCATATGTCTGTCCACCGTTTTTATTGCATAAGTTTGCCGGTACAAATAAACGAGTCACATATACTCCATCTCCAATATAAAGGGATTTTATATAGTTAGATATTTCATTACGAATATTATTGCCAATATCTGATGTATATCCGATAAAGGGTTTTATGTGTATTTCAACGTAAATTGGCACCAGTGTAGGGCGATAGAAGTTTATCGTTTTTTTATTGCCATAATCATCGGTAATCGTTTCAGAGGTGGTGCCAAATGTCGGTATGCCCGGCGTTTTCTTCACCAGGATAGTCCGGGCAATCTCTTTCGAGTCTCCACCATCAATGACAAGCGATATGCTGTGGGCAGGTATGCCATTCTCATCCGTTTTGTCCGAGTCGTTGTCATATCCCCGGTAACGTGAAACTCCATGCAGGTTGGCAATGGCCCCCATCAGTCCATCTATAATGGTTCTCGAAGGCAGCGCAACGGAAACCGCTTGCCGTATTCGCAGTTCTACATCGGTTTCAATTCCCCGACCAAGTGTCGCCGCAACCGGGTTTGTCACGGTTTGCCAGCCCAATGTTGGCGTAGCAATTTGGTTAACCGTGTGGGGCAATGCGCCAATCGCACCCGATTTTTGACAAAGCGCGGTCACAATAGCCTGCCCGTGTGTATCTATAATCACTTCATCCGGTAGTGACCAAGCGTTGCCCGCATCATCCCGGACAGAAGCGTTGCGGATAACCGTGCCTGCTCGACCAGTAACCAAAATATCCACTGTTGAGTTGCTGGCGCTTTTTCTGGTGATGCCGTTGATTTTGACATTGCGGGAAAGCCCTTCGCCCACCGCCGTTGTCGGGCTAAATGAGTTATAGGAAGCAATGGTTGCGTTGTTACAACCGTGAATAACGTAGGCTATCAGCGATAAAAAAACACCGTCTTTACTGTCAGATTCAATGTAAATATCGTCCCCATAAATATCCCTGAATATCGTCTTCCAGCTATTCAAGATGGTTTGATAATCAGGAGCATTGATCCCGTTTTTATCAATAGCAGGTAACATGGTGTTGATAATACTTTCATACATCAGCAGTTACTCCTGTCTGTCCATAAATCGTGTCTATCGTGGCTGTAATGGTGATTTTTCTTGTTTCCGGGTTTCTTTCACTACGGTATTGGGTAATGTTCTCTACACCCGGCGTTTGCAGTATTCGCTGTCTAATAATCAGGTCATAAAAACTCGATGTGCCTTTACCCAACACGTCGTCGTAATCTGTCCCCTCTCGGTTATCAAGAAACCATTCGCCACTGTGCAACATCAGGCGCGTTTTCACCGCTTGTGCGACGGCTTCCGGTGAGTTGATAAGAAAACCCGCCTCTCCACGCCCAAATACATAGTCGTTGTCAATTTCTCTTCTGTATCTCATTGAGGTTTCCCCGTCTTACCGCCACCTGATTGCACACCACTATGTACATGGTTTTTAAGGCTAATCCCTGCCGCTGTCACATCATGACTCACCGTGACCGGGCCTTGCAGGGTTGCGGTGCCACCACCAACGCCCATGCCCTGTGATAAGTTGCCGTTAATGGTGACGTTGCCGTTTAGGATGATGTCAGGTGAAGTGATTTCAGTACCGCCATTGGCTGTCGCGATAAGTTTTGCCGGTGTGATAATCGTGACGTTATGGCTGCTGGGATCAAGTTCAATATACGCCGCGCCATCATCACTTCTCAGTTGCGCGGTGTGAGTGCTGATATTCGCTATTTTTTGTTGCTGAGATTGCGGGCCAATAAGCGCAAATCCATCGGACAGGTTATGCTGCCTGGGGTCCACCGGCTCTTGTACACCGCCAGATTGCCACCAATAATCGATGCAACGATCAGCAAATACGACTAAGCATTCATCACCGGCTCTTACCGGGAAGGTTAACGTCACGCCACCTCCCCTTGGGAATATAACCGGCACATCCACTAATAGTGGCAAGGATACCGATTCCAGTTCCCCGTCTCTTTGCCTGATTTTCCATCTGATGGCCGGTTGCGCGGTGATGGTTACCGCATCAGCATTAAATGATTGAATAATGCAAGGCAAGGAGACATACAATCCGGCGCTAATGACTTCTTGCATAGCAAAAAAGACCGCTTCGGGTCTATTGAGTCGTTCGTCAGTATTTATCATTCGCTCTCTGCCTTATCCTTATTGTGAGTTGATTGATTCAGCAAAGTATGATCGCTCTTGGCGATACACATTATTGTCATGTACCACTCCGTTTCGCGGGTATCGCCGGAGTACTCCACATTGAAGACAATGTAATCACCATCAGCGTCCAACGTTGCCGGTTGTGCTTTTGCATCCTTATGATCGCCAGATTGAGCAGCTTGTTTAGTCGCCGGATCAACTGGTTTGATTGAGCGGTTATCCAGTCGGATTAATGTCCCGGGGCGGATATTCGGGTTAATTAAGCATGTAACGTTAATACCTGAACCAATAGTTTGTTCAGGCATACCAATAAGACCTGTCTTTGAAGTCAGGACAATGGCTTCAGTTAAGTATTTATTTTTGGGTACAATATGTAGTTTGTTATCTTCATAGCGCCAATTAGCATCACATTGTTTTGCCAAATTAGAAACTTCATTGCGGTGCATGCCAAAAAGTACTTTTCCCCTGGGTGATGCTGATTTACTGAATTCAGGGCGTAGACCGGCGGTAATGCCATATTTGGCAATATCACGCATTAGCAAATGATCTAAATCTGCTTGCGAATATCCAGCCGCAATGGTGGTATTCACAGTCGCGTAATTGTGTGCTTCATCCCCGTCCGCTGCATGAATCACAACACAAGTATCCGTTGCGTTGTCTCTTTTTACATACGTGTACTGAATTTGGCCTGAGAATATTTGTCCTGAGTTCTCCTTGTAACCCGCCACAAATTTAATTTTTTTAAATTCATTTTTACGTAATTTATTACTGGTTTCGTTATTGAGGTTATATATAGTAAAAATACCGCTAGCAGGATTGGAAGATTCCGTTCTGCTAATGTTAAATGTGATTTTCAGGTCTGATAAATTTACTTTTTCGCCATCTTTGTCTACAACGATAAGGTGGCATTCTCTTATCCATTGTTTTGACATAATTCACCTAATTAATAGAAATAAAAGAACCGCAATTAAGCGGCGTATGTAATAAATTATTAAAAATATTTTTCCTTACTCTCATCAAGTTAACTTATTACAAAGTATAACCTGTCCTCTTTACCAAGATTATTCCTGAAAGGTTTCTCCTGATTTATATCACCATAAAAAATTAATGAGCCGTTAAAACCAAGATGGCGATATTGTTCCAGTAAGTCAATCCCAAAAACCAACGGCAAACCTGTAACGATAAATTCACTGTCCGGCGTCATAATATCCAAAATCCAACCCGCGATATCACGCCACATTAATCTCATTTTATAGTTAATGCCATTGAGCTGAATATCGAATTGCTGATTTTGAGGTGATAAAGGAATTTCTACAACCCTAGCCATTTCTTACCTCGCTCTATAATAAAATCAAGAATAATTTTTGGCATTGATGGCTTCACCGTGACTTTAGCTCCCATATTAACTACAGGTGCTGTATCTTCAGGATTTTTCATATTTTCCGCCGGCGCGGCCTTATTCGGTGATGTTTCAACAATAACAATTTCACGCAGGTTTAAAGCCACCGATAAAACATTTTCACTGGTTCTATCTGTTGTGACACTGATATCTTTAATCAACATATTTTTATATAAGCGCTTTCCCGTTACGACATCAAACGGTTTATGTGATGCCCTCAGGTCAAGTAACTGTTGATATATATCACGCGGACTGGTTCCAAGGCTCAGCCCGGTATAAATATCAAATACTTTTGTCGTATCAATAATATCAAGCAGCGAACCTCCACCGGCAAAACCTAAATCCATTCTTACTTCCGATGGGCTGTCATAAGCATGATCACTGAATGTCACCCCCTGCTGGACCGGATGATCGGTGATATTCGATACATCGGTATGGGTTTCTGAAATAACGACACTCGGTACAATAACACCTATTTTTCTCTTTTGCTGAGAAAACATGACTGATAATATATCCATTGTTATTTCACCTGTGTTTGCATATTTCGAAGCAGCATACTGTGAGTACGTTCTACCGTTTCTCCAGTCAGTCTTGCTGCTTCTCTGGGGGATTCAACACCGTTGACTTCAATATGATAATTGACCTCTCCTATTCCCGGCATATTATTGCCGGCAAATATTGGCGCACGATGTAATAAAAAGGGAGTCAATCCCTGATGATTCATCATACCGTTGATATTGGTTACCGCGCCATTGATCATTCGGTGATCAATGGAAATATTCTGCAAAGAGTGAGCTACATGATTTAAATGTCCAGCCTGCTTTGGCGCTTTATTCGCTGGCTGTAGCTCTGCCATAATCGCCTTCCTGATAAATTCTGGTGAATAGGGATTACCACCACTTTCCTCTATCATCATGCTATCAATCAGCCGTTGCATCACATCAGGATCAGTGAGATCAAGGAACGTATCCTTAGAAACTCCCATCATTTTAGACACGTTGGCAATGTACTGTTTGGTTTTATTATGATCTTTCTTTGGTGCCCATGTCGGGACAATACTTGCAATAGTCTGTAGCTTTTTTCCTGTGGTTTTACCACGAAAATAACGCGTCAACTGATGAGCAGTAGCTCTTAATCCACTATAAGCATCTGGATACTGAGCAAATCTGGGCTTTGGGTTATCTTCAAGCACCGCCCCGGTCTGATGTACAAAGTTCATATTTAATGGATTGTTATTCCGTACTCCTCGCGAAGATTTTAATTTTTTTAGCTTTGCTGCTGTAAGCTCACTATTAAAAATATTCGTTGGTTGATTAACTGGAGTATTTAATTCCTTAGGCGCATCGTGATGTTCAACAATACCAGCCTTAAGATGATCTTTATTTAATCGCTTAGTCTTGCGCTTCTTTTTCGTTTTATTTGATCGTTCTGATACTTTACTGGAAATATCAGCAACTTTTTGGCTATATTCTTTGTGGATTATCGTTTTCTTACCATCAATTTGTTCTTGGTATTTTTCATATTTATCTTTACTGAAAAATGGAGTCAAGCCAGAAGCAATATAAATCCCATGTGTTGACATCCAATTATCGAGTTGATCATATGTTATAAGTGGTTTTTTATTTTTGTCATACTCTCTTTTCCGCCGTGATAATGTTTCAGCCACTGTTTCGTGATTTTTCTTTGCTTCTTCCTGTAAGGCATTTAACCGACTATTAAAATCAAATAATACACCCAGGACAATTTTTCTTCCTGTAAATTTCCATAATTCATTCAATGTCGCCAATAAACCTTTCGCAGAAATTTCTCCTTTGTCTAACCATTTAACTAATTCCTCAATAGCATTAAATATGTCATCACTATCAAGTATGCTGGTATTTTGATTAGCACAATCCGTTGTTGCTTTTAATAACTGCTCATCCATCGATGCGACCAAGGAGGCAGTATTAAAATGGCGACCATTTGTATCATGGGATTGAACATTAATGCTCGGCAGAAATCTCTCTACACTTCCCACAGCCCGACGGACGCTTTCCTCATTGATAGATTTAATTTTTTCAACCACTGCGTCTGTTTCTTTCAACTTCCCATATAACTTATCCAATCCGCCAGCTATTTGGGTGATAAAACTGGCCACAACTGATGTTGCGTTTTCAATTTCCGCCCTCATTTTGAGAATGCCAGACGTGACTTCGGTGATAACAGCCATAAATTTACGCTGTTCCACTTCATCAACATCAAACCTCAGCGATATCAGGAAATCTTTAGTTGTTTCAACGTCATTGCTCATTTCGCCACCTCTCTATCATGGCCTCATTTTCCGATTTAACATCAAGGGCATCATTCATCAATGCAATATCAGCCAGATCAAGAACGCTGTTTTTCAATGATTCATAACGGCACATGCCCGCAATGACCGGGCGTAACAGATAATCACGCCCTTTCGGGAGGGTTTCAAAATTTAAATTGGCTTGTCCTGAGATTACACTGCACTCTCTAATGGGGCGGGAAAAAAATTTCCCAATGCGTCTCGAATAATAAATCCGACAATTTTCAACAGTTCGAAGCCGTTGATGTCATCGAACATCAATACCTGTCCATCAGGTTCATAAATCCGGTTCCAGATACCATTCTGTTCACGAGAAACCACTGATAAGCAAATATCATTAATTTCATGTCGGTTGGATTTTCCTAATGCATTGATGGATTCCACCAAATAAGGGAGCACTTCTTCAAAGCCCGTCACTCCATCATCACTTTTAGCTGTCACCATCTTTTTCATCAGCGGTCCAAGTGCCGGAATAGCCGGAGCCAAAGCCACCGCTAAATCTTGTTGCTGAAAAGCGTTCAATTTACCACTGCGATATTTTTTGCCATCAATTTCAAATTCCATGATCACTTATCCTCAAGCTCGCTCAAACTACCGCAGCATAAGTCCGACGTAAAAATAGAGGCAAATGCTGCGGCAAATTTAAAGGTGATTTAAATGGTTGTGAAGTAAGCTGGTTAGAATGTGCCTAACATGATGTCGATTTTTCCGCAATCAAATACCCAAGAAACGGTACCGCCTGCTTTGTTATTCTGCAAATCCGGTTGTTTCTGAAAGGCGACAGAGCGAGCAACAGCAATGTCATTACTTTGTTTATTGCGAATAACAATCACGTTATTACCCCATGCCGCCGATGAAAGCGATTGTGTGCTGAGCATCGCGTTCAATTTAGCGTTTACCGGGCTCGTCTTAAGTAAATTAACGGTGATAGTTCCAGACTTGGTTGCATGCAATGAATGCATGACTTCTCCGTCTGCACCGGTGGTCATGGTGTTTTTACTCTCCGACATGGTGACGGTAATTCCCTCATCAGAGAGCGCGGCACCGTTACCAAGATCAAAAGAGCCGCCAACTCCGGTAATAGAAGCGGAAACATCAAGAAAAGAATATGTAGCCATTTTCAACCCTTATCTGTTTACATTAATGATGACATCAGCGTAGTGGACAGCACCGGCTAATTTGATTGCACACTGAATAACCGGTGCTTTTCGTGCTTCTCTATCAGCCTGTGCCTGTGTCGCAATTGGCGGTGCGTAAACGTAGTAACCTTTGGTTAATGTTGCCCCCGTATCCAACGCACCAATCGGATCGCCACCCCATACACCATGAGCGATTAATCCATTTGTCGCCGCTTGCGCCAGTGACTGTTCAACATTGGTGATTAATCGTGTGACACCTTCATCAGTCTGTGGGATCTTGCTGGTACTGGTGTAAAGCAGGTTATAAAGATTGTTCTGAACGTAGTTCTGCAACCAATCCAGACCGTGGCGCTCATCAATGAAATCCCCATTCACCATGACACCTTCCTGAATAATGGCCGTATCATTGCTGTATTTAACAAAAACGTTGCCATTCATCCTTTTCAACACATTGGCTTGCGTTGCAGTGAGGTTTTCTGCGGTTACCGCGGGCTCTTGTTTAAATTTCAAGGTGATAGTGGTGTTATTGCCGTTGAAATTGACGGTAAACATACGGCCCAACAGCGAAGCAACCGTGTAGGATTTACCGGTTGAATATTGCCAAAGTGTGCGTTGATAGTTTCTCTCTTTTAATTTTGAGCCGATATCAGTTTTAACATCAGCATCCAAGACATCCGCTTTTTGCGCTGTATGTCCATAGATGCGGGGAACAGATGCGGATTCAATGTAATCAGCAACAGAGAGAATATCTTTATCCGTCAGAGAGTCATCAGCGATAACCAACCCATACCAGCCACTGGATACCGATCCCAGTGCCGCCACCGCCTCAGCAATGGTTTCTGCTTTGGTAGATTCGATAGCGGTAGCACCCGATATTTCGTCCAGCTTTAATAAATCACCAATATAAGTTCCCGTCGTTGCCGGTGAAACATAGCCAACCGCATCGACAGAATTCGGCATAATAGCGAAACGCGAGGAAGAACTATCATATGCGACTGAACAATCTTTTAACTTATCTGCTATCCGTTGGGCCACACCATTAAGATTGGCCTCTTTACTCAAATCGACGCCGCTGTATACCGTTTCTTTACCGTTAATCGTCAATTTAAAAGAGCCATCGGTGACAGCAATAAATTTGCTCATCATTTGCTGCTGTTTAGTCAATACCGCCCCTTGTAAAGAGGAGACCACATTGTCCTTAGCCCACCGACCAATATATAAATCAACCGGACGGGGTGACTGGGAATAATAAAGCGCCGCGGCCTGATACTCTGGTGAACTCAGCCCAAAATCAGCACCGACACCATCGATATCCGAATACCGGCGTAAACGTTCATGAGGGTTGATCACGTTACTTGCACCGATGATCAGTAACGCCCCAAAGTTCCGGGATTGAGCCGCATGAGGAGCCATATTCAACGTGACATTGATAATGTTTGAAACAGGTAAACCCTGCATAATTTAATCTCCTAAGAATTTGACAGGCGCTTCCACCAGTGATTTAACACCGTATTCACGCACCACTTTTCGCCGCAAGGTGATCGTCATGTCATAACGACGCCCCCTCTGGTTATTGATAAGTTCCGGTAACGAAGTCAGCCAGCTGAGTTTGTCGACTGAAAGACCGAAACGTTCTAATTCGTCATTGTTCTGACTGACCGCCACGCCATCACGAAAACGGGCACCGTACCGCTGGCTGTTCGGGCCATAAAAGGAAATCAAGCACACAATTTCCTCATGACGCCATAATTTGGTTCCTTCATCAGTCTGGTTCTCAAAAGCAGGCGAGGCATCCGAAATAAAATCCGTAATGTCAAAATCACACCTGTCATCATCTACCGGTAACTGGGGCAGGTGTGCTGATATCCATCGAGAACGCACGTTATCGTCAGGCAAACCAGAAACACCTCCTAGCCAACGACTTAATATATTTTCCAGCTCATCATCGTACTCAGGCCCAGGCGTGGTAGGTGTTAACCAACCCGCTTTATCACTACCGTTGCTCATCAAAAATACCTCCATCAAACAGCAATAACTCACCATGCGCCATGGGTAAACCAAGCTTTGCTGAAGGCTTAGTTCCCAACACCGAGTTATGATTGATTTAATAGGGATACCGACCGCGAAAATGGTAAAAAATATGCGTAAGCGATTCGCGACGGCAAATACGAAAAAGGCCGCAACACAGTGCGGCCTTCAACAATAATGATTTAAATTTTCACTTATTTATCAGAGTACAATAGAAGATACTTAAAGTTCACTCGTACTATACCCGTCATCTTTCAAGTTGCCTCTTTGTTGGCTGCACTCACTCACCCCGGTCACATAGTTTGCTATGCTCCCGGGGATTCGCTCCCTTGCCGCCGCGATGCATCTTGAAATCCATAGGGTATAAATAGAGTTCATTGGATAACAGGAATTTTTTAAATTGAATTTGATGGCTTAAATCCTAATTTCCCCCATTACCTGCAATATCGGAATGAAAAAAGCCCCGATATTTCTATAGTTTATTTCTATAGCTCATTTCTATCGGGGCTTATTCGCAACTTTAACTGATTAGTACACTACCATAGCTTTTTGCGTACGCGCAAGCTTTTTGTGTTTTTGTATTTCATCATCCATTTCTAACTTAATATCAAGCATAGCCAAACATCCCTGGACAAAACTTTCTCCCTTTTGCAACCGGGAACGTACTTCAATATCAGGTACTTTAATTAAACGCGCGATGGACCGTTTGGAAAGCCTTAAAGCGTAGTACATAAATAAAACTTCAATTTCTTCAGATTTACCTACCGTCTGCAACTTTGCGATACAAGCATCAATGATCAAGCCATCGTTATCACAGCAGGAAGGACGTAATGAACGAGTTGACGCAATCAGACCTTTAAATCCAGCAGCGATCGGTGGCCAATTAATACCAGTGGCATCATCAACCCAACCGCCCCAACACTCTAAAACTTGTTGAATATTGCGCATATATTTTGACCTTAACTTTTAGTAACAAATAGTAGTAAAAATTATTTTCATGATGGTCTCATGCATCCATGCATTCGGCATTATAACAAATTTCTCATTCTCTATTTTTGTGTTTCTCTGTTACGTAACTACATCGTTTAAATACACCTGTTTACTTAGTCTATTAAATACAAATAGTAAATAACCCCTATTCTTGACCAAGCTTAGTTTCAGAGGAAAACACATAAATATCGTTATTAATACGGATGATCATAAAGTGCTTCTCTTCCTCATCTACGTATTTATTATACAAATTTATAATCTTCATTTAATCCTCTAATGTACCTTCCTTTAAAACGCTTAGCATCTAAAGCAACACGCATGTTCTTTATTATTTATCAAAAGTTTTCAAGCAACATAACACCCCCTTTTTATTATGAGATAAAAAATTCATTAAATAAAAAATAGCACAAATTTTTTATCTCATGGATATTTGAGTGTAAAAAATATTTTTGATCGACGTTGAAATCCGTCATAAAATGCCGATTAAGAATGGTATCCACACTTATGCCGAAGACACAGAAATCGGCCTGTTTACAGGGTGATGGACAACGAAACTGGTACAAATGTGAGATCGCAACAACCCTATTCGAAATATCGCCAGCAGGTCAGGCAAAACATTTAAGATATCCACAGAATTAATGTTGCTAACGATAAATTACCGATTATCAGGTAAATATCTACGTGAAAAATTTTAACACTGTCAGATATATCCGCTTCTAACCAATGTGATTTTTAAACCTATGCTATTTCCTACTCACCCTATCCCATTTTATTTTCAGCTCTCGCCAGACGAATAGATGGATACACATCTATAGCAAATATTTTTTCATGTCTGGAAAACAGATATCCCAAATGCTAATATTTTTCTCTGTTAGTTTTTACTAGTGAAAATAAATCCGTATTATCTAAAAATTTGCCATCCTATATTTCTAGTTACATGGTTTTATTTCGACCAGCCTGACAGTAAATCTAACCATGCCATGAATTCAAAAACTCGTTTTTGCGGGAAATTGTACTGGAAAATAGCAGAATTAACTGGATATATATACCCTATGGATTTCAAGATGCATCGCGACGGCAAGGGAGTGAATCCCCGGGAGCATAGATAACGATGTGACCGGGGTGAGCGAGCGCAGCCAACAAAGAGGCAACTTGAAAGATGACGGGTATAAACAGCAGCATCTACTATCAAGCAAGAAAAAAGCCGTCATCTTCTGAAAAGATAACGGCTTCCTATTTGATTTGGTGCCGGCTACCGGAGTCGAACTGGTGACCTACTGATTACAAGTCAGTTGCTCTACCAACTGAGCTAAGCCGGCGTGTTTCAGGGCTAGCCCCCGAAAGCGAGCGCAGTATATTACAACCCATTGCAAACAATCAAGCATAAATGATAGATGATTTAAAAATATCACCAAAACACTCATCATGAGTGACATGCTCAACGACATACCATGGCTTGAATGATACAGCCAATGAGCGAGTTATTTTCAACATCAAAAAACTGGCTATTTACTGACAAATCAGAAATGACAACGAAATGTTTTATTATCTCTGTTACCTATTAGAAAATAGCCATTGATCGTAAAATAGCCTGATCGCCTGGTGGCAGTGGAAGATAAAGTATCCAAAATAACCTATCTCCAAACAATATAAGGATCGGTTAACATGTTAAAAAACAAATACTCAAAATACGATAGAACACAAGACGACAAAACATATTTTCAAGGCGTAAGCGCAATCAAATTGAGCTTGTTTTTTATAAGCCAAAGGCAAGCCATAACAGCTTTCTTATCATTGTCAGAACCACAATATTCCCACTCTTTTTTAAATTATTACCATAGGGAAATAGTTGACTGCTATAAATGCAATGTGCTATTTAAATTAGACGCAAATCAAAAAAACTAAATCAGGCATGCGCTAATATTAGGTATAAATCAGATCGTTTCTACATGTTATTATAACTTAAAATCATTAATTATGAGGTAAATTATGTTGGGCAAAAATAACTTAATTGCACATCAAGTCTTATTTACCTTCAAGGATGGAATAAGCTGGGATAGTGAAAAGGCTATATTAGCAGAGAAGGTGACGTTAAATCATATAAATGAGATAAGTGAAATAAAAGGATGGTTTTGTGGTCGAAGTACGGTAGACAGAAAGCAATCAGTTGACTTTAGTTTAATTGGTTACTTTGAAAGTTACGAAGACTTGGACATATACATGCATCATCCCGATCATATAAAAGGCGTGGTGCTATGGAAAGAAATAAGTACATGGACAGTCTCGGATATTATTATCGATATAAATAAGTTGATAAATTTCACTCAGTTAATAGGAAAGTCGTATGGAATTTGACGAAAACCTACATAAAAGTGTCGTCGTTATCGCTGATAGTCTGCCACTTGGGTTAGCCATGAATGCACTGAGCGTCATTAGTGTTTCAATTGGTAGAAATATCAACGGGATTGTAGGACACGATGTCTTTAGTCAAGATAGCATTTGTTATCCCGGTGTCATTAAAACGCCTTTGCCTGTTTTGAAAGCAAGTCATGATGTACTGACCGCTATTCATAATGAATTAAAATCTAACGATAATTTTAAATTGAGTCCTTTCTCCTGTTTAGCGCAATCATGCAGAACATATGAGGAATACGAAGGAAAATTATCTGCTGAACATTCGGATGAATTGAAGTTATCTGGCATTGGCATAGTTGGACCAAAGAAAGATATCAATAAAATCACTGGTAACTTACCACTTTATAAATAACCAGGTAATATATATGTATTCCATTTTTAGAAATGAACTTCATGAATTAGGTATGAAATACCTTACCGAGTTAAAAAAATATCTGTCTGGCGAGATAAATATCTCTGCATTGGAAAAAATACAATACGAAAAATTAAAAGAAATCATAAATTATACGAAAAATGGGTCAGCTTTCTATCAAGATCGTCTAGACGCAATAAACCCAAATGATGATGAAAATTTATCCTCATTGATTGAAAAACTTCCCTTTACTACAAAATCAGATCTAAGTAAGGCGGGAAACACGATATCTTCAGATAACCTAAGTAACGCTTGGATATATTATGAAACCACAGGGACGACTGGGCCATCAACACCTTGTCCTCGCAATGAAATAGACTCTTTAGTCAATAACAGTTTTTTGACTCTGCAATATGAGTCTATTTTCAATCAAGAAGGCAAACAACACATTATTGGCGTGATGGGTCCAACGGAATTGCACTCCACTGGAGATACATTTGAAGATGTATTTCGCAGTTTAGGGCATACCGTTATCAAAATGTGGCCTCGTTCGCCCGTTGTTGGTATGCACAGAGTACTCAGGCTGATACAAGACCTCAAAATAACTGCTTTAGTTTGCACACCTGCGGTCGCCGCTGAGTTGCTAAAATATTGTCGGAACAATGCATGTGATGCAAAAGAATTAGGTATCGAGATCATTTTGGTGCTTGGCGAACTTATTACCCCCAATAGATTAAGAAACTTATCTCGGAATTGGGGCGCTAAAATTTACAACTGTATGTATGCCTCACAAGAAACGTCAATTCTGGCGGCTTGTGACAATACCAATAAGCTTATTACTATTCCATACAACAATTATTACGAACTCATTTGTCCTTTTACTCAGCAAAAACTCAATGTTGGTGATAATCACGTTGCTGGTGAATTAGTGATTACCCATTTATATAAAGGGAATAAACCTCTGATTCGATACAAAACAGGGGATATGGTTCGGTGTAAAGCAATAGGCTTAAATCAATGGGAAATAGAACCCATCGGCCGAGTAAAAGATGTATTACTATTAAACAATGCCAATGTGTATGCTTTTGATATTGAAAATGCCATCTTTGAAGAACTCGAATATTGTTTTGAATACTTTATTGAAATCAACAACACAGCCGGTACAGATGAGCTCAAGATCACTTTAGAGCCGAGTGACGAATTAAATGATGCATCACTCATTAATAAGATAAAGCAAAAAATGGAATCTAAATTCAATATGAATGTTGACATCCATGTCGGAGATGTCGGTGGACTTATTGGAACCGCAGCAATGGTAAGTTGGAAAGCAGCACGAATCCATGATCTGAGAGATGATACCAACAATATTGAGCGACATTCGGCTTTAGAAATCATGAACAAGAGGGCAACTAAATGATAAACAATATCGTTAGCCCAGTTAATAAAGATTGGATCGTATTTCTAGACGGGGAATATCTCAATTTTAGCAATGCGACCTTTCTTGCCAATACACAAGCGTTAAATTATGGCACCGGTACATTTGAGGGAATCCGGGCTTATTGGGATCAAGACAATAACCAACTTAATCTATTTAGAGTGCATGAGCACTATGAACGGTTAATTCAATCAGCTAAAACATTAAAAATTGAATTGCCCTATACCAGTCAGGAGTTAACCGATATTACTAAAAACATCATCATTAAAAATGGTTTCAAACAAGATATTTATATCAGGCCATTAGCGCTTAAAAAGTCGTTAATGCCGGGTGAGAAATTTGGCGTTAAGCTAAGTGGTGTAAATTCAACCCTCTGTATTAACGCTTTACCTATGGGCGCTTATGCCAAAAAAACAGCGTTTAAATGTCTTATTTCAAAATGGCGACGTGTATCAAATGCGGCAATTCCATCATCTGCCAAAATTACCGGCACTTATGTTAATTCCGCACTTGCTCATGAAGATGCCAAAGAAAACGGATTTGATGATGCTATCATGTTGAATGAACAAGGCATGTGTGCAGAAGCAAGTACATCAAATGTTTTTATTGTAAAAGATAATTGCGTTATTACACCATCGCTTAGCGCTGGCATTCTCAATGGAATAACCAGACAATCTGTTTTCGATATTTGTAAATTCCGCAATATTCCCTGTATCGAGTCAGAAATTCAACAAAAGGATCTCTATGAAGCAGATGGCTGTTTTTTAACAGGCACTGGCCTTGAAATATCAATTGTGTCACAAATAGATAATGTGTCATATATACAAAAAGAAGATTCTATAGCCAATGTTATTGCCAAAGATTATCAAGAAATAATTAGAGGTAGAATAGATAAGTTTTCACATTGGTTAAATCCGGTTTATTAGTGTAATTCCAGGAGAGACATCATGGAATGTGTTTTTTTTAGTTTCAACAAAGATACATTTGATGTTCTAAATATTGCTACCTTAGGCCCATCAGGTACAAGTAGCGAACAATCCGCTATTCGTTTTGGTGAATTTGCCATTAAAAATAAAGTCGCCAAAAGCTACCAGGTTGTTTTATGTAATACTTATGAAGAAGCAAGTAATCAAATTATTTTAAATAACTGTCAGGCATTGGTAGTCGCCAATGCTTATTACAATATCAGTGAGTTTTATATGGATAACAGGTTTAACTTGTCATCCGCATTTTTAAATTACACGCCTAATTATGGTATTGCTATTCGTGATGAATTAACTACAGATAATATCGTCATTGCAACCCATCCGGCACCAAAGGCTTTAATCCCAGAGTTGTTGCCTGATAATCTAAAAATTGCAGATATCATTTTTAAAGACTCAACCAGTTCAGCCGCAAAAGCAGTCGCTAATTCAGAGGTAGATGCCGCACTCACGACAGAAGTGGCAGCAAAATTACACAATTTAAAATTTATTTCTCATATTCGACCAATTCAAATGCTTTGGTCAGTATTTACAGCCGCATAAAAGCTAATGTTGCTTTAAAATAGGCAAATATATATACCCAATGGATTTCAAGATGGATCGCGACGGCAAGGGAGCGAATCCCCAGGAGCATAGATAACTATGTGACCGGGGTGAGTGAGTGCAGCCAACAAAGAGGCAACTTGAAAGATGACGGGTATATACCCAATGGATTTCAATATACAGAGGTCATTATGTCTTTACTTACTCTACACACCATTACTACCACACCTGAAAAAAGTAAAAAATTACTTCAAAGTTCTATTAATGATTTCGGCTGGATACCTAACCAAAGTGGTTATATGTCAGAATCTCCTTCACTATTAGCCGCTTACCAACGAGCACACGACCTATTTATTGATAGTTCACTGAATGAAGAGGAAAAAGCTGTTGTGTGGATTACAACCGGAGTAGAAAATGGTTGTCATTACACGATTCAGGCACACGGCTATATTGCAATTCATAATGGTGTGGACAAAAAAATAGTTAAAGCATTGATTGAAAAAACCGACGATCTCTCCCCACGATTATTGGCACTACGTGAATTTACCATCGAGGTTATTTACTGCCGGGGACAATTGAAAAGAAGTGCTATTGATCTATTCCTAAGCCGTGGTTTCAGCAAAGAGAATATGCTGGATGTTGTGTTAGGAGTTTCTCAAAAGAATATGTCGACAATTCTCAATAGCATTGCCGGAACCGAGATTGATGATAAATTCAAGCTGGACAACCTTTAACTGATCTTGAAAGGCATCAATATGCTTTATGTCGATAAAGAAACCGTTGCGCGTTATTTGACGATGGAACTTAGTCTTAAGCTAAGTGAAATAGCATTTAAATTGCAATCGGAAAGAAAAGTAGAGCAACCTTTGCGCAATATTGTTAAAGGTGAAGACGGCTTAATGGGCACCATGCCGATTTATATTAAGGAGGGGCCATATAAAGGGTTTGGGTTAAAGTCGGTGGTAGTGAGGTTTCAAAGCAATAGCGATAAACCTTCACACATCGGTAGTGTGCTGGTTTACGACGAGCCAGGTGTTTCAGGGATTGCCGCGGTGGATGCCGGCGCTATCACAGAAATCCGCACCGCCGCCGCTTCTGCTTATGCAACCCACCTTCTCGCCGCAAAAGATGCTAGCCGGTTAGCGATACTTGGCACGGGTTTACAAGCAAAAGCACATTTGCAAGCCATGTTATATGTACGCCCGATTAGAGAAGTCACTTTATGGGGTCGTAATGCAGAAAGATGCCGTGAGTTTGTCACATGGTGTGATAAAACACTCAATCTTCCTATTTCGATCAAAGCCTCACCTGCTGAGGCTGTACTCAATAGTGACATCATTTGCACAACTACGGCATCGCGTGACCCTATACTCAGTAGAAAAGAGCTACCGGGTAAATGTCATGTCAATGCCATTGGCGCTTCGGCACTGGGATTCCAAGAACTCAGCGAAGATATGTATAGCAATACAACCCTATTTACTGATTCCAATGAATCGGTACTTGCCGCCTCTCAATCTGTTATTAAGGCAAGGGAGAAAGGTATTCTTAGCGGGTCAGACATTGGGATAGAAATTGGTACCGTTTCTCAATCTCATTCCAATTTGTGCGATCAGGGTGTGACTATCTTTCAATCCGTTGGTTTGGCCGTTCAAGATATGGTATTTTCTCGGGAAGTCATTCGACAACTAATAAAAATGTCTTAATTATTTTGGATGAAAATATGCCAAACTTAAGACGTTCAGTATTAGAAAAATGTCGTTATTGTCTATAAAGAGCCCTATTTGTCACTTGCATACGCAAGTGACATTTTTATGTTCTGTTACTTCAAAGTGTTATTTTGAGAGGAAAGATATGCTAGAAGTGTCCCAAATAGTAACCTATACCGCAGCACTGACTGTTGCTGCGGCGATACCAGGCCCAGGAATAGCAGCATTGGTCGCCAGAAGTGTGAGTAGTGGCGCGTTAGCGGGATTTAGTGTGTTGTTTGGCCTGATTATTGGTGATCTCACTTATTTATCCTTTGCTGTTTTTGGCTTGTCCATTATCGCGAACAGTTTTGACACCTTATTTGTTGTGGTGAGATGGGGTGCCGCATTATATTTGGGTTATCTGGCGTGGCAGTTCTGGTTTGCCGATCATCAACCCATTGGTGAAGACCAACCCATTAAGAAAAAGGAGTTGGCGGCGGCCTGGTTATCTGGTCTCACTCTAACGTTAAGTAACCCTAAAACGATCGCTTTCTATCTCGCACTATTACCTTTGGTGATTAATATGGAATCTATCTCGTTGCAAAACTGGGGATTCATGTTAGTACCACTGACGGTTTTTGTCTTATTCAGCGTAGGAACGGTATTTATTCTCGGCGCTCTCAGTATTCGACATCTGTTATCAAGCCAACGGGCACAACGGATTTTATTTAAAGGTGCGGCTGTCATTATGTTCGTAACCGCTGTAACTATGCTGTTCAAAGCCGATTAAAAAAGTTTAATTTTTTATACCCTATGGATTTCAAGATGCATCGCGACGGCAAGGGAGCGAATCCCTGGGAGCATAGCGAACGATGTGACCGGGGTGACCCACACCATTCCGACTTATACTCCCGGCGACTGGAATTTGAAACGTTGGCAAAGGAAAGAATGGCCGACTGGGCAGTTACAGCCTGTTGATCGCCGCATTGATATCGCGGTCATGTTCGACATGACAAACCGGGCATTCCAGATCCGCTTAGGCAGCGACATTTCCGGCACTTTGTGACCGCAGCAATGGCAGGTTTTCGAACTGGCGAACCACAGATCCAGTTTGACCCCCGCCGCTGCGGCTTTGTATTCCAGTTTCATGAGAACGCTATTCCAGCCCGCACGCCGATAGCAGTGCCTAGTGCCTCTATGAATGGTCACCTTATGGCTATGAAAATGGATTAATTATTATCTGAATGGCATATGGAAATGAAAAAACCCCATGCAAGAAGATGCATGGGGTCATTATTTGGCGGAAGGATAGAGATTCGAACTCTAGGATGGTTTCCCATCGGCGGTTTTCAAGACCGCTGCCTTCGACCGCTCGGCCATCCTTCCATGGCGCGAAATTATGCGCCTAACATGATAATATGTCTAGTCTCTATCGTAAAAATTCTGTAATTTCTTTACTATTCGCTCAATCCTCAATCTATAATATCCTTTTCAGCCCTGATCCTGCTAAAATTAGCCTAAATAGATCGAATCATAAGATTCACCAATTTAACGAGCTCGCTAAACAGCCAAGCAATTATTAAGGCTTTTACTCAACGAATGTATAACAAACAATTTTCTATTAATTCATCAACCATAAACCGTTACTACGGTCTGTTCATTATTCTGCTTTTTGTTTCCCTGTTTTTATACAGCTATAACTACTTCAATGCCTGGCTAATGGGGAAAAAATATGCGCTAAATAGTGTTGCAACCAAAATAGTATTACAGATAGAAGATTATCGTTACCACGCTAATTCTATCTTTAAACAAGCCAATAGCTCATCTTTTAAACCACCAGAACTCGTCACACCGATGAAGCTACGACCTGATGTTTACTGGCTTGAGAATCGTTATCAAACTATCGACACGATTATTTTTGGTCACCACAGCACTGCAAGTGTAGAGTTGGCACAACGCCTTTCCAATTATATGGAGATTTTGTGGGGCACCCGCAATGAATACAACTCCATGTACTATCTGAATGGTAAAGATAACAATCTGTTTCTGATAACCACTCACTCTATTCTTAAACCAGAATTGAGATTTAAAGAAAGTTATCTAACACTGACTGCCGAATCAAAACGTTCAGAAATGCTGATGCAATCCATCGCGTTAGATGAACGGGAAAATATTTCATCAATCCGTAAGTTAAATGGCGAAAATATCTATTTTTATACTTATCGGGCGACGTTCAATTCACCGGGTCAATTGGCAACAGTTATCGCTTTTGATTTGCCTATTTGTCATCTTCTTCCTATGGATATGGCAGCGGCCAACTTCAGTCTATTGTCGGATGACGAGCAACCCCCTAATGAAATTAATAAAGTCAATATTTCACAAAATGGTTTCTGGCTCGAATTTTCTCAATCAATTAAAGGTACGCAATACAAACTGTTGTATCGGATATCACTCAAAGATTTGCTAATCGATTTGTTATATAGAAACATCTGGTTGTTACTGGCTGATTCAGTATTTATTATCCTGTCCTTAGGTGGGCTTATTTACATTCGTAGAAAATATATCGCGCCAAATGCCCAGATGAGCCACGAGCTACAAATCAAGGATGCGTTAAGTCACGATATTATCTCCAATATCCCGATTGGCTTATTGATTTATGATTTCTCAGTAAATCAGATAATTATGTGCAATAATATCGCCGACCATCTGTTGCCGAATGTCGATTTAAATAAAATTAAGATGATGGCAAAGCAACATCATGGTGTCATCCAAACCTCAATTGATGATTCAGTCTATGAAATTAACATGTACAGCATTCGCCTGTTGCCAGAAACTTATCTGTTTTTACTGCAAGATAAAGATCAGGAAGCATTAATTAGCCGGCGTCTACAACTTGCCCATTTGGAACACGATAAGAGTGTACAAGCTCGACGTTTTATGTTGACCAACATTCGTTCTGAATTAAAACAACCAATAAAGGAATTAGATCATATCGCTTACCAACTGAAACAAATTCTTATAGAAAAAAATAGTGTTCGTATCGTCGATAATTTATTAACTAAATCTGAATATATATCCGACTGGATCGAGAATATTTCATTACTCAATGAATTAGAATCAGGTGAATGGCAAGCAAAAAATGAATCGTTTTCATTATCAGTCATTTTAGAAGATATTATTAAAAAAGTGTTTCCTAAGATGAATAATAAAGGATTGAATTATTATTATCACTGTAATATTAATCCTGAATCACTATTTATTGGCGATAGTACTGCCATCAGTAAGATTGTCCTGATGTTAGTCAATTATGCAATCACGCTCACATCTTATGGCAAAATATCTCTCATCGTTAATTATTCTCAGGAATACAAAGAACAAATTCAAATCGAAATTATAGATACAGGAACCGGACTTAATTCAACAGATTTAACAAACTTGAATTATCCATTTTTAAGCAAAGCCACTGGTGATAAATATCAATCCAATTCAGGACTGACCTTTTATCTATGTAACCAATTATGTAGAAAATTAAATGGCCATTTTACTATAAACAGCAAACCCAACCTGGGTACGCGCTATGCTATCAGTCTGCCCTTAATAATCGGCGAAAACCAATGCCCGCCGCTACTGGAAGACATTACTGCCTTGCTGGATATCAGCAATACGGAGATCCGTAAGATCGTGCAAAATCATCTGCATCATTATGGCGCTGTTTACTTCGCTAAAAAGCCAGAAAATATGGATCGAGAATACGATATCATGTTGACGGATAAACCCTACGATTCGGCAAAATCGACTATATTACTGGTTGATAATCTGGCCGGCTTTGAACAGATAAAACCTGACTATATTCGATGTAACTACAATCTGAGTGAAGCGGTTATCAATGCCATTTCGTTATTAATTGAGAGAAGTTTCAGTTTTAACGAATTCACTGCAAATTCAGAAATGTCAGCATTTAACGATGAAAGCAGCGATTACGATTTTGGCAATGTTATAAATAGTTATCAAAAACAGCTAACTGATAGCGATTACCGACAATTATTTGTCGAGACAGTACCGATAGATATTAATAAGCTGTATACTGATATAGAACAATATGATCTGATATCGCTTTCGCAAACAGCACATCGCCTGAAAGGCGTCTTTGCTATGTTAGACCTAGAACTCCTCAAACTTTCTTGCGAAACACTGGAACAACACATAACAGACAGTAACGTAATAGAGATTAAAAATAGCATTGGCCGTATTGAATCCTTCACCAAAAGGCTATTGCAGCAGGGTAACTAATAAGATGAATAACCTTAACGTCATTATTGCTGATGACCATCCGATTGTCCTGTTTGGCATCCGCAAATCACTTGAGCGGCTTGAATGGATCAACGTCGTCGCTGAGTCTGAAGACTCGACCACATTGATCAACAATCTGTCCTGTATTAAAGCAAACGTACTGATCACGGATCTGTCCATGCCTGGGGACATATACGGCGATGGGATCAATTTGATTAAATACATCAAACGCCATTATCCCAGGCTATCCATCATTGTTCTAACCATGAACAATAATCCAGCAATTTTAAGTGCTGTACTCGAACTTGATATTGAAGGCATTGTCTTAAAACAAGGAGCGCCAACAGATCTACCTGATGTATTAACGGCCCTGAAACAAGGGGAAAAATTTATGCCAGACAGCGTTTCTGAACTGTTGAAAAAAGTGACGAAAACCCCCTATGGCGATAAACCGTTATCACAAAAAGAGAGTGAAGTTATACGTCTATTTGCCCAAGGCTTTTTGGTAACAGACATTGCCAAAAAACTTAAACGCAGTGTCAAGACTATCAGCAGTCAGAAAAAATCGGCTATGGTAAAACTGGGGGTAAATAACGATATTGCATTACTCAATTATCTTGCTTCTGTCACTATCGATACGAACAATCACGTTCAGTAAATACTGTTCGTTATTTTAACCTGAAAGTCGTCCTGATGCCCGGTAACTATTTGTTTGTACCGGGCATTATTTTGTACCGGGGTTTCAAATCATTTGCGTCAGTGTCTGCCTGAGAGTCACCAGAGAAACCGGTTTAGACAAACAATCATCCATTCCCGCATCAATACAGCGTTGTTTTTCTTCTGCTAGTGCATTTGCCGTAATACCAATAATCGGCAGCTTACACCCATCATTCCGTAAATACATTGTTAACGCATAACCATCCATATTGGGCATATTGACATCCGTCAGAATAATATCAATCCCCCCGTTCTTCAGATATTCCAACGCATCTAATCCATCATTTGCCATCGCTGTTTGAAAACCAATGGATTTCAACTGATCGGCCAATAAACGGCGGTTGATAGGATGATCATCTACCACCAGAACCACAATAGTATTAAACCGGGTGTTTGCCTGAAAAACAGGGGCGGCGGTATTCAATACCACATTATGATTCGGTGAAATCAGCCGCTCAATCATTACCGACAAATCATGTAAATGGTAAGTGTTATGTAACCAATAGTTTTCTCTGATTTGTTCCGGTGAGCCAATATAGTCCGTCGATAATTCAATATAAGCGTATACAGAGGAAATAACCGCATCAGGAAAATCGCTGATAATAATTTCACTACCCTCTGTATTTTGCTCACTGTATAAAACAGTGTGTAAGCCATGATGAACCAGAAAACGCTGTAAAAACTCCTCCAGATAAAGATTACGTATAGCCAAGATGATTTTTCGCTGATACTCATTTATTAACTGAGTTTTTGGCCTATATTTCGCACCATATAAAGGTAAACGAATAGAAAACATACTCCCTATCTGTGGTTGTGAAATGACTTCAATATCACCATCCATCAGATTGATAAGTTTTTCACAAATCGCCAGACCAAGCCCTGTTCCCTGAGATGAACTTTCCGTATTTGGCATGATCTGGAAAAATGGATCAAACAACTGAGTAAGCGCTTTATCAGAGATACCGACGCCAGTGTCCTTTATTCTGACGTATAAGTAATCTCTATCAACTGTCACATGTATAATCACACATCCGGTATCAGTGAATTTAATCGCATTATTTAATAGATTAGATATAACTTGTTGTAATCGAACCGGATCATTGCAGATATAATCTGGAACATCCGGTTCAATATAGCAATACAAGGTCAACGGCTTTTTCACCACTAACGGTAGATAGTTAGAAATAACATGGGAGATAACTTCCTGACAGGAAAATTCTCTAGACTCAATTTTAAGCTGTTTAGATTCAATCTTTGAAAAGTCGAGAATATCACTGATGATTTTTAGCAACAGCGCTGAGGAGTTATTCATCGTTGATAACAAACGGACAGATTCAGCAGGCAATGAATGTGCTTGTAATAACTCCAGGTTGCCAATAATACCGTAAAGCGGCGTTCTCAACTCGTGACTGACAGTAGCCAAAAACATAGATTTAGAATAGTTAGCCTGTTCTGATGCCAACGCCATTTCCTGTAATGATTTTTCCATCCGCACACGGACACTAATATCAACCAAGACACAAATTGCCACCTCTTCATTCCTGTAGCGGGAATGAACAAAACTGATTTGTAGATGATGATTATTACTGGTTACAACATCAACATAACTACTGGTTCTGTCACAAATAATATGAATAATCCGTTCCCGATCTTCGTGCGTTAGCATTCTCAAATAATTATGTGCCAACTCATTACTCAGAATACTACTGCCATCACTGACCCGTAATATACTGATCCCAACCGGCGCTGAAGCCACAATTTTATGATTAAATTGTTCATGCTCTTCCAGGCGAATGGCATTCTCTTCAGCCGGAACAAACATTTTCCGCTCAAACAGATACACCAAGATAATGATGACAAAGGCAGATAATACATTAAGCACAATACTGCTAATAATCTGTAGCTTAAAACCTTCGAAAATAGTTTTCAGTGGCAGTGCATAAATGATACTGAATGAAGATGGCATTAACCGACGTTTTAACAGTAAATCAGTAAAATTATCATCATAGCCAAAATAAGGCGCTGCCAACTGATAATCAGCATAGTGAAGTTTATAGTCATCATTTGCTGGATAATGCAACACCGGTTGATTACTGCGATTCAATAACGTGATTGAAATTGAGTGGTCTTGTCTCTGAATAAAAGAGTCCAATCTGATGAATTGTTCAATGCCTATCATAGCAACCATCTCACCATTGACATATACCGGAGCCAACACGTAGAGATGGCCGCTATCAGATCTTGCACCCGGTATAACCCAATAAACATTTCGTTCTTTACCTTGCTCTTTCAGGCTGATAAGCCTACGTGAGTTTTCATAAACTATTTTTTTCAACGTATCGGGTTCAGTCGTGGTATTACGGATAGAAAAACTTACCATACACATACTTTGCGTACCCACCAGAAAAACCTGATTCAACCCCTGAGGCGCAGCAAGATTATCTTTCCAATAGGAGATAAAATTATTTAATGAATTTAAATAACTATGAGTACTGTTGCGAAAAGTATGACAGTCAGCGCTTTGGTACAAAGGATGATAAGAAAACGCTGGATTATTATGTGGAAAATCAAAAATGGCATTTTTTCCATTAGAATTCAGTAAATGCTTCTCTGTCATATATTGGATATCCCGCAGAACACTTGCTGTATGACGCACATAAGAGAGCGTGGAATCATAATTAGCATTGTATTCTTGACGAATATCTGATTTAACTTCATTAAAGATATTAACCAGGTAAAAAGCTGTTAATAAAGCGCCTAATGCCCACAACATTAAGCCAAGCACCCGGAAAAGATAACGGGATATTTTCAGCGATGTACGAAAAGAAGAAAGATATCTCAAAAGGTTACCTGATAAAAACCAGCATTATTCAATGTCATTAATGACAAGATATATACCCGTTATCTTTCAAGTTGCCTCTTTGTTGGCTGCACTCGCTCACCCCGGTCACATAGTTACCTATGCTCCCGGGGATTCTCTCTCTTGCCGTCGCGATGCATCTTGAAATCCATAGGGTATCCAGAGTTTAAAGATTAAAAAGGCCCATCTGTTGCAGATTTTGATACTAATAAAAATTCCTTTAAAAAAACAGGCACCGAAGCACCTGTTTCTTAAATTAAGTGAAAAAATATCCTCACTTAAACCGGATCAACTGACTCACTGCTGTTAGCATCAGGTAAATCGGTGCTATCACTTTTCACTTCTTCCCCTTCTGTTGCCAGCCCGTCTTCATCATCATCTTCAGGCTCAGCAACCCGCTGTAAGCCGACAACTTTCTCATCTTCAGCGGTACGAATAAGTGTTACGCCTTGAGTATTCCGGCCAACAACGCTAACTTCCGACACCCTTGTTCGTACTAATGTGCCAGCATCAGTAATCATCATTATTTGATCGGTTGGTTCAACCTGAATTGCCCCGATCACGTTACCATTACGCTCACTGACTTTAATCGAGATAACCCCCTGTGTTGCACGGGATTTAATTGGATACTCGTTTTCAGCGGTACGTTTACCATAACCGTTTTCAGTGACCGTTAGAATTTCTCCTTCTCCACGCGGGATAATCAGAGAAACAACTTTATCTTTACCATTTAGTTTAATACCACGTACACCGGTAGCTGTACGCCCCATTGAACGAACCGCTTCCTCTTCAAAACGAACAACCTTCCCTTCCGCGGAGAACAACATAACTTCGTTACTACCGTCAGTCAGGTCAACACCGATCAGCTCATCACCTTCATTGAGATTAACGGCGAGAATACCCGCACTGCGCGGACGGCTGAAATCTTGCAACGCGGTCTTCTTCACGGTCCCACTGGCGGTAGCCATAAAGACATACAGCCCTTCTTCATATTCACGCACCGGCAGAATCGCCGTAATTCTCTCATTTTGCTCTAACGGCAACAGGTTAACAATCGGACGACCACGCGCACCACGGCTCGCCTCCGGTAATTGATAAACCTTCATCCAGTACAGGCGGCCACGGCTGGAGAAGCAGAGGATCGTATCGTGAGTATTGGCAACCAACAACTTGTCAATAAAATCTTCTTCTTTAATACGCGCTGCGGATTTACCTTTACCACCACGGCGCTGCGCTTCATAGTCAGACAATGGTTGATATTTGACATACCCTTGATGTGACAAGGTGACAACAACATCTTCCTGATTAATCAAATCTTCAATATTGATATCAGCCGTATTCTCCGTGATTTCAGTACGGCGGGCATCGCTGTATTGCGACTTAATTGCCAACAACTCTTCACGGATCACTTCCATCAAGCGCTCAGGATTTTCCAGAATGAACAGCAATTCGCCGATTAATGTCAGCAATTCACGATATTCATCCAGCAGTTTTTCATGCTCCAGGCCGGTCAGTTTCTGCAAACGCAGATCCAGAATGGCCTGAGCCTGTTGTTCGGTCAGATAATATTTACCGTCATGCACACCATATTGTGGTTCCAGCCATTCAGGGCGGGCAGCATCATCACCAGCACGTTCCAACATGGCAGCAACACTACCTAATTCCCACGGCTTAGCAACCAATGCGGCTTTTGCCTCGGCGGGCGTCGGTGCAAAACGGATAAGTTCGATGATAGGATCGATATTCGCCAGTGCTACAGCTAATGCCTCAAGAATATGGGCACGTTCACGGGCTTTACGTAATTCAAAGATGGTACGACGAGTGACCACTTCACGGCGGTGGCATACGAAGGCCGAAATAATATCTTTTAGATTCAGCAACTTCGGCTGCCCCTGATGCAGGGCCACCATGTTGATACCAAAAGAGACTTGAAGCTGAGTCAGGGAGTAGAGATTATTCAGAACCACTTCCCCCACCGCATCCCGTTTCACTTCAATCACAATCCGCATGCCGTCTTTATCAGACTCGTCACGAAGTGCACTAACCCCTTCGATGCGTTTTTCTTTCACCAATTCGGCAATTTTTTCAATCAGACGGGCTTTATTGACCTGATAAGGAATCTCGTGCACTAAAATAGTTTCACGACCATTCTTCTCATCCACTTCAATTTCCGCACGGGCACGGATATAAATTTTACCGCGACCAGTACGATAAGCCTCCTGAATACCGCGACGACCATTAATAATCGCAGCAGTAGGGAAATCTGGGCCAGGAATATACTGCATCAGCCCTTCAATGCTGATATTTTCATCTTCAATATAAGCCAGACAACCATCAATAACTTCGGACAAGTTATGAGGAGGAATGTTAGTTGCCATACCCACTGCGATACCGGAAGAACCGTTGATCAGCAGGTTTGGTACTTTCGTTGGCATCACTTCCGGGATCTGTTCTGTACCATCATAGTTTGGCACAAAATCGACAGTCTCTTTTTCCAGATCCGCTAGCAGTTCATGGGCAACTTTCGCCATACGCACTTCGGTGTAACGCATAGCGGCGGCTGAGTCACCATCAACTGACCCAAAGTTACCCTGACCATCAACCAACATATAGCGAAGGGAAAATGGCTGAGCCATACGAACAATCGTGTCGTAGACTGCACTATCCCCATGTGGGTGGTATTTACCGATGACGTCCCCGACAACACGGGCAGACTTTTTGTAGGGTTTATTCCAATCATTTCCCAGCACACTCATGGCATAAAGTACGCGACGGTGTACCGGCTTTAGTCCGTCTCGAACATCTGGTAGTGCGCGTCCAACAATAACAGACATCGCATAATCCAAATACGAGCTTTTCAGCTCTTCTTCGATATTGACCGGGGTGATTTCTCTAGCAATGTCGCTCATGGAACCCACTATCCTTCATACATTCCGAATTCAAAGGCTTAGAACTATACCACACCCCAACAGTTTTATAAAAATCAGATACGGGTATTTAAAAATTAAGCCGTGTATACTATCTCAGAACTGAGTGAATCCGCCTGTTTAAAGAAAGTTTAAGGAGCAACAACCGCTGATGAACATCAAAACCCCTTCCACCCCAAACAATGTTGATCAACAGGAAATAGAAAAATTTGAAGCGATTGCTTCTCGCTGGTGGGATTTGGAAGGTGAATTTCAGCCACTGCACCGGATTAACCCACTACGCCTGAATTATATTTTGCAACGTTCTGGCGGCATTTTCGGTAAAAAAGTGTTAGATGTGGGCTGTGGTGGCGGTATTTTGTCAGAAAGTATGGCCCGTGAAGGGGCTGATGTGACCGGACTGGATATGGGTACAGAACCACTTCAGGTTGCCAGACTGCACGCCCTTGAAACAGCTATCCCCGTGACCTATGTACAGGAAACAGTAGAAAGCCACGCCGAAAAATATCCACAAGCTTATGATATCGTCACCTGTATGGAAATGCTGGAACATGTCCCCGATCCACAATCGGTCGTTCATGCTTGCGCTCAATTAGTGAAACCCGGCGGACACGTCTTTTTCTCTACCATTAACCGCAACAAAAAAGCCTGGCTTATGGCGGTAATCGGCGCGGAATACATTCTAAAAATGGTACCGAAGGGAACCCATGATGCGAAGAAATTTATCCGGCCATCAGAATTGATAGGCTGGGTTGACAGAACATCCCTGCGGGAAAAGCATATTATCGGCCTGCATTACAACCCGCTAACGGATAAATTTAGCCTTGGTCACAATGTAGACGTCAATTATATGTTACACACCCAATATGTCTGACATGTTTATCTGACCGATTAATAAAGCGGCAAATAAATCACATTTTCAGGAATTTTTTTACCCATTTTTGCCGGTGTTTCTGTCAGAGCAACCGCTAGTAATGATGCAGGCTTCCGGCTTTTTAATAAATTTTAGTCCTCAAGTTATCCACAAGAATCCGTATTTTTGTGCACTTGATAAAAGCTGATTTTAACATTATCTTGTTGTCATTATTTAGTGTACCCCCTACATATTGTGTTCCTTAACATTCCATTACCACTACTCTCTCGTTGGTTTTTCCGCCACTGAGAGGATTATGTTTTGGTCCTAAGTCAAAGACACAAAGCAGGTGGGAGCGAATTTGAAAGTAAATGTAAGGTATGCCTGTCCATGAACCATAGTCTGCTAGTAACAAAGCGTGATGGCCACAAAGAACGAATTGACCTTGATAAAATCCACCGGGTTGTTAACTGGGCAGCCGATGGACTGAAAAATGTCTCGGTATCACAAGTAGAACTGCGTTCTCAAATCCAATTTTACGATGGCATCAAAACCTCAGATATTCATGAGACGATGATCAAAGCTTCCGCTGATCTTATCTCCGGTGATGCACCTGACTATCAGTATCTGGCCGCCCGCTTGGCAATTTTCAACCTGCGTAAAAAAGCTTACGGTCAATTCGAGCCACCCGCGCTCTATGACCATGTATCCCGTATGGTGAAAATGGGCAAATATGACAAGCACTTGCTTGCAGACTACTCGAAAGAAGAATTCGAGCAAATGAACGAGTTTATTGACCATTGGCGTGATATGAACTTTTCTTACGCGGCGGTCAAACAGCTTGAAGGTAAATACCTGGTTCAGAATCGCGTTACCGGTGAAATTTATGAAAGTGCCCAATTCCTCTATATTCTGGTCGCGGCTTGCCTGTTCTCCGGTTATCCGAAAGAGACACGTCTGGGCTATATTCGCCGTTTTTACGACGCAGCTTCCACATTTAAGATCTCTCTGCCTACCCCGATCATGGCAGGTGTACGCACCCCGACTCGTCAATTCAGCTCCTGTGTGTTGATTGAATGTGATGATAGCCTGGATTCCATTAATGCGACTTCCAGCGCGATTGTAAAATATGTTTCTCAACGTGCTGGTATTGGTATCAACGCAGGCCGTATTCGCGCGCTGGGAAGCCCAATCCGTAATGGTGAAGCCTTCCATACTGGCTGTATTCCTTTTTATAAACATTTCCAGACCGCGGTCAAATCCTGCTCTCAGGGGGGCGTTCGTGGCGGTGCGGCGACACTGTTCTATCCATTATGGCATCTGGAAGTTGAAAGCCTGCTGGTACTGAAAAACAACCGTGGCGTTGAAGGAAACCGTGTTCGTCACATGGACTATGGCGTACAACTTAATAAACTGATGTACGAGCGCCTGATCAAAGGTGAAGAGATTACCCTGTTCAGCCCATCGGATGTTCCTGGGCTATATGAAGCATTCTTTGCTGATCAGGATGAGTTTGAGCGCTTGTACACCAAATATGAGCAGGACAGCAATATCCGTCAGCAACGTCTGAAAGCAGTTGAGCTCTTCTCCCTGATGATGCAAGAGCGTGCTTCTACCGGCCGGATCTACATTCAGAACGTAGACCACTGCAACACCCACAGTCCATTTGATCCTTTAGTCGCTCCTGTGCGCCAATCAAACCTGTGTCTGGAAATTGCACTACCAACCAAGCCATTGAATGATATCAATGATAAAAATGGTGAAATCGCACTGTGTACCTTGTCCGCATTCAACCTGGGGGCAATTGAAAATCTTGATGAGCTGGAAGAACTGGCTACTCTCGCGGTCCGTGCCCTTGATGCCCTGCTCGATTATCAGGACTACCCTATCCTTGCCGCCAAGCAAGGGGCAATGGGTCGCCGTACATTAGGCATTGGTGTCATCAACTATGCTTACTATCTGGCGAAACACGGTGTACGTTACTCAGATGGCAGCGCTAACAACCTGACTCACAAAACATTTGAAGCTATCCAGTATTACCTATTGAAAGCCTCTAATGAACTGGCGAAAGAACAAGGTGCTTGCCCGTGGTTTAAAGAAACCACCTATTCTAAAGGTATCCTACCTATCGATACCTATAAAAAAGCGCTGGATACATTGACCAATGAACCGCTGCACTATGACTGGGAAGCATTGCGCAACGATATCAAACAATATGGTCTGCGCAATTCAACATTATCTTCTTTGATGCCGTCAGAGACCTCTTCACAGATCTCTAACGCCACCAACGGCATTGAACCGCCTCGTGGTTATATCAGCATCAAAGCATCAAAAGATGGCATTTTGCGCCAGGTTGTACCGGAATATGAGCGTCTGAAAAGCGCTTACGAACTCTTGTGGCAAATGCCGGGTAATGATGGCTACTTGCAGTTGGTTGGTATCATGCAGAAATTTATCGATCAGTCGATCTCTGCCAATACCAACTACGATCCGACACATTTCCCGAGTGGAAAAGTGCCGATGAATCAACTGCTGAAAGATTTGCTGCTCGCTTACAAATATGGTGTGAAAACACTGTATTACCACAATACCCGTGATGGCGCGGAAGACATTCAGGATGACCTGGAAGAAGTCGTGGAATCTGCTGATTCCGATTGTGAAAGCGGCGCATGTAAGATTTAATTTGAGGAAGTTATGGCCTATACCACTTTTTCACAAGTCAAAAACGATCAGTTACAGGAACCCATGTTTTTTGGTCAGCCAGTAAACGTAGCCCGTTATGACCAACAAAAGTATCCGATTTTCGAGAAATTGATCGAAAAACAGCTCTCTTTCTTCTGGCGCCCGGAAGAAGTCGATGTGTCTCGCGATCGCATTGATTACAATGCGCTGCCAGACCATGAAAAGCATATTTTTATCAGTAACTTAAAATATCAAACGCTGCTGGACTCTATTCAGGGCCGCAGCCCGAACGTGGCTTTTCTGCCCTTGATCTCCATCCCGGAGCTGGAAACCTGGGTTGAAACTTGGTCTTTTTCTGAAACGATTCATTCACGTTCTTACACTCACATCATTCGGAACATCGTTAACGATCCGGCGGTTGTGTTTGATGATATTGTCACCAACGAAGAGATTCTGAAACGGGCGAAAGACATTTCCTCTTATTACGATGATCTGATTGAGATGACTAATCACTACCAGCTATTTGGTGAAGGCACACATCAGATTACCGGTAAAACCATCACGGTGAGTCTGCGTGAACTGAAAAAGCAATTATATCTGTGCCTGATGAGCGTTAACGCACTGGAAGCGATCCGCTTTTACGTCAGTTTTGCCTGTTCATTTGCCTTTGCTGAACGCGAATTGATGGAAGGTAATGCAAAAATCATCAAATTGATCGCCCGTGACGAAGCACTACATCTGACCGGCACACAACATATGCTGAATCTGTTGCGCTCTGGTCAGGACGACCCGGAAATGGCAGAAATTGCCAAAGAGTGTGAACAACAGTGCTATGACCTG
This sequence comes from Photorhabdus sp. RM96S, assembly GCF_042879335.1. Lineage (NCBI taxonomy): Bacteria > Pseudomonadati > Pseudomonadota > Gammaproteobacteria > Enterobacterales > Morganellaceae > Photorhabdus > Photorhabdus sp. RM96S. Next base: position 76,614 of record NZ_JBHFKT010000021.1, read on the forward strand.
TTCGTTCAGGCGGCGGAACAAGAAAAAGAGTGGGCAGATTACCTGTTCAGCGAAGGCTCGATGATTGGCTTGAACAAAGATATTCTGTGTCAATATGTTGAGTACATTACTAACATCCGCATGCAGGCTGTCGGGCTGAAACTGCCATTTGAAACGCGTTCTAACCCGATTCCGTGGATTAACGCCTGGCTGGTGTCTGATAACGTTCAAGTCGCGCCACAAGAAGTTGAAGTTAGTTCATATCTGGTTGGTCAGATTGATGCTGAAGTTAACCCTGACGACCTGAGTGATTTTGAACTCTGATGACAAGCTATAAAGTAACCCTGCATGGTATGCAGGGTTATCATATCTACAGCTCTCCCGAACTACATAACAGTCTGCTAGAGGCACTGGAACAAGGTAGAGTTCAAGCTGAATACCAGTGCCGCGAAGGTTATTGCGGTTCCTGCCGTGTCAAATTGATAAAAGGCAAAGTCGGCTATCGACGCAAACCTCTGGCTTTTGTTAATGAAGGCGAAATTTTACCCTGCTGCTGTCATCCGCTTAGTGATATTGAGATTGAGCTTTAGTATTTATCTTAAAAACTAACACTCAATAATGAATACGAATATCCACACCTTGATAGCATGGACAAAGAATCCCCGAATTTATACCCGTCATCTTTCAAGTTGCCTCTTTGTTGGCTGCACTCACTCACCCCGGTCACATAGTTATCTATGCTCCCGGGGATTCGTTCCCTTGCCGCCGCGATGCATCTTGAAATCCATTGGGTATATAAGGGCTTTTAATTTATTAACAGCAGGTTATATAGTAATTTAGATGGAATGGAACTCCTCAGCCCTACGCTCAAGCTCTGTAAGAAATGACGTCTTTGCTAATTCGTGAGCCTTTGGGCTCATAATACTTATCACCTGAAAACTCTTACTATCCATCCAATGCTGCACATACACTAAATAATTATCCGAACATCGATCAATCTGTGGCTTATATTTTTCCCACGGTATTTCATCTGGCATCCTAATATGCAATTTATAGATATTTGAATCTAAGGTTCTGCTATTATGTTCCCATTGACCATCCAGGCCAAATACAGAAGGTAATAACGCCGTCCTTTTCCAATGCTCTAACAACTTTGCATAAACTATTGCAACCTCATGAAATTCAACATCTTTATGAACAGTAACACTGACTCCCATTATAAAAATTCCGGCTCTGACAGACCAAGGTTTTTATGTTCTGCTAATATCATCAATTTAACTTCTCTAGAAGTAGGTAAATTATCAGGATGATATGTCTTTGTCGGAGGCAGGCTTTGTTCAATAGCCGAAAGAATATCACACGCAGTATATTCAGAGTTCGCTATTGCTCGACCGAACTTCACAATATTCACCCGAAATATTTCTCGCTGAGACGGATCTGTAAAATTCTTACTCAGATTATCAGATGACAGAACGATACGTATTGCCTCTTTTATCCTCATGCAATATTCAATGTTGTCATTGGCTAATTTTCTTATGCGTACTGAATTTGAAAACAATTCACCACTCCCCTTAGCAACACGATGAGCGATAGCTTCAGATAACGACTTTCGCGTGTACTCATTCAGACTTTGCAAGTAAGCAGTTGCCTCTGACAAAGGCAGAAAAACCTGTTCATCTTTCAGGTTAAATGTCAATGTAGATATCAAACCTGCCGATTTTTGTATTTCAACGACCGTCATCGGTAGAACGGTACTTTTAGCCGGAACAGGAGCCAGAGACGCCAATAACGCCGCTGTCATCGCTGGGAGAGTCATTGTTTTCACTTGTCTCTTCATATCCTCACCACCTTCAATGTTGATATGTATTGATTATAAATGTTGTGGATTTGATGATCAATTCACCAAATTTCTGGTGACAAAAAAATATTCTGACCGAAAAGCCCACTAAATCACATTTCATCAAGCTAGCATTGACTATATCAATCAAAGACTATAACTGATTAATGTAAAACAACTACTGTAAAAATTGCACCGTCGAAATCACCTGATATTAATACTGGGGAAAAATCATATTAACTTACTTGCTTGAAAAATAAAAAACATGTTATATACATAGATATTGGATAGAAAAAATGAGATAAGTCAAATCTCAACTATAACCCTCACAAGTATTTAATTAATAAACGATTCGATATGTATATTGCAACACCACCCTACACACATAAAGAATATACCATTTTAGCGGCTAAAGCTGGCAAAGCAATATATGTAGAAAAACCTATGGCATTAACATTTGATTCAGAAGTAAAAAACATGTTATATAATCATATATTGGAACGAAAAAAATGGGATAAATCAGAATTCTATTATAATCTCCACCAAGATTTTATTAAGAAAAAATTCAATATATACCTTATGGATTTCAAGATGCATCGCGACGGCAAGGGAGCGAATCCCCGGGAGCATAGATAACGATGTGACCGGGGTGAGTGAGCGCAGCCAACAAAGAGGTAACTTGAAAGATGACAGGTATATACGTCATTTTTATCCATATATATACCTAATAAAATCAATAATTCAACAATATCAAACACTATTTTATAACCATAATTAATTTATCGGGTTATCTAAAGTTTTATTTGTAATTGTATATTACAATAAGCTTTAAACTCCATTTATTTTATTAAAAAACAATCTATTACTATTTTTTTCATTCAGTTTAACTGAGCTACATCACAATAAATAACTATAGTAAGTACTGTATCTAAATATCCTAAAATTACTCATCTTTTACCTAAGAAAAGACCAATCATCGTACTTGGCAAACCCTAAAAGAAATTCAAGCTAATTGGTATATTAGCTTGAAAAATATCAGTACCAGCAGAAGAAAAGCTTTCCAAATTTGATCTCAAAATACTCTCCCATATTTGGAGGAAAGGAGAATTTAATAGGAGCCATGCAAACATAAAATAACTAAAAATAGTTATTTTTAAATAAAAACATTGTATTCAGAAAAAAATCAACTTATGCTTCATCCCTGTTTATCATAAACTAATTAATGATCATAACCCTCTAATATCTAAACAAAAGTATAAAATGAGAAAAAGAATACTATTTATAGTTGCTGGCTATCCTGGAATCGGAATGGGACATACTTTTAGGGTGGCTGATTTAAGCAAAAGTTTAAAGAATAACGATGTATATGTTTTATGCACTCATGAAAGTATAAACGCTTTTAATTATTTAAAATCTTTAGATATAAAACTTATCCTACAAAATAGGAATATACCCATTTACCAATATGTCAAAAAAATAAATCCAAACTTAGTGATAAATGACACATTAGACACTGATGAAAGTTATATTGACGCCATAAAAAATTTAGGCAAAAAAATCATTACATTTGAAGACACCGGGAGTGGTGTAAAGAAAACAGATCTTACTATAAATGCTATTTATTCTTCAGGAAGATATCCTCATGTCCTTTATGGACATAATTATATTGATCTACGAGACGAATTTATTTCGTCAAATAGAATAAAAATAAATAAAATGGTAAAATCTATATTATTATCTTTTGGAGGAGAAGATCCAAACAACCTAACTTTGCGATTTTTGAAGTTATTATCCACATGTAATTTCTTCCAAGATATTATAGTAACAGTTATTACAGGCCCGGCTTATCCTTTTACCCAAGAATTAAATTCTTTCTTAAATTTTGGAAATTATAAAAATATTCAATGGATAAATAATATTAAGACCGGTATGTCCCAACATATGTTGGCTGCTGATATTGCAATCAGTTCTAATGGAAGAACAGTATATGAACTAGCTGCATTAGGTATTCCATCTATATCAATTTCTGCAAATAAACGAGAAAATTTGCATTATTTTTCTAATACAGTAGGTTTTTTCAAATTAGGTTTACATAATGATATTTCTGATGATGTTTTTATAAATTCCATTATAAAAATATTTGATTATGAAACCAGATTGAAAATTCATAGACAAACAATGTGTTTAGATATAAAGACCGGAAAAGAAAGAATAATAAAAAATATTATTAAATTCCTCAATGACAATACTCCAGAAAATTATTCTACAATATAAAAATAATTTTAATTACTTAAGGTTAGTAAATATGCTAAATAAAGATGAATTATTACAGTTTAATAAAGATGGGTATATTATTAAACCTATCTTATCAGAGTCTAAAATTGATCTATACTTAAATATAATACATAATCATATCAAACAAAATAATGATAAGATGTTTAATATTCAATTTATTCAACCCAAAATGGCAATTAAGGGAATTCAATCAATTATTAATAATAATAAAATTATTGAGATTTGTAGCCATTTATTAAAAGGTGGAGACATCATACTTGATGGTGCCTCATTATTCTACGCAAATAAAGGGGTTGACTACCGTCAAGGCTGGCATCGTGATGTAATACAAATTCCTGATGAAGAAATTCTCGACTCATGGTATTCAGATAAGCATTTCCATAATAATATTCAAATAAACATACCGTTATATAAAGATGAATGTTTATGGTTTGTAAAAGGTAGCCATATTCGTAATTTTAATAATATAGAAAAAGCATTATTTTCTGGTTCAAAAAAAATAGCCCCAATGAAATCGCCTGACATTAATATCGGTGAAAAAATCATACTAAATCCAGGAGAAGCTATCTTTTATAATAATTTGGCAATACATAGAGGATATGGTGGCATACTGAAACATAATCGCGCAACAATACAATTGGGTTACCATACTAATAGATGTGAACCCACATGTCACTTCGGTGTAATGGATTATAAGAAATTTGATGAAGATTATATTAACTCGCTTGATTCAGAAGTAAAAAACATGTTATATAATCATATATTGGAACGAAAAAAATGGGATAAATCAGAATTCTATTATAATCTCCACCAAGATTTTATTAAGAAAGAATTCGATATAAACATATTGGGAAAATAAAATGAAAAAAACAATAAAATGGGGCATTATTGGTTGCGGTGATGTTACTGAAGTAAAAAGTGGCCCTGCCTTTTATAAATTAGATAATTCTGAATTAGTTGCAGTAATGCGGCGCAACGCTAATTTAGCAGAGGATTTTGCTAAGAGACATAATGTCCCTAAATGGTATTCTGACGCTAATTCACTTATTAATGACAAAGACATTGATGCAGTATATATTGCAACACCTCCCTCTACACATAAAGAATATACTATTTTAGCGGCTAAAGCTGGTAAAGCAATATATGTAGAAAAACCTATGGCATTAACATTCGAAGAATGTAATGAGATGATCGCGACTTGTAAATCCCAAAATGTTCCCTTATTTGTAGCTTATTACAGAAGAGCATTGCCAAGATTTTTAAAGATCAAAGAATTAATTGAGTCAGGCGCGATAGGAACACCAAGGATAGTAAACTGTATACTTTATAGAGAGATAGAGAAATGTTACCAAGATCCTCATCATTTACCTTGGGTTGTTAATCCAGAAATTTCCGGTGGTGGGTTATTTGTTGATTTAGCATGTCATACTCTTGATATATTAGACTTTCTTTTGGGAAAGATTATTTCTGTCAAAGGACATGCAAATTCACAAGGGAATGCTTATCCCGCTGAAGATTGTGTATCAATGTCATTTATGTTTGAAAATAATATTCAAGGTGTGGGTATATGGAATTTTGTGTCGAACTCTAGAGGAGATAATGTTGAAATAATTGGTACTAAAGGAAAAATATCTTTCTCTACATTTGGAAATTCAGCCATTTCATATTATGACGAAAATAATAAATTACACCAATTTAATATTGATAATCCAAAGCATATAGAAATGCCATTGATTAATACAATAATTAATGAATTACAAGGAAAAGGATTTTGCCCATCAACAGGAGAATCAGGCTCACGAACCAGTTGGGTAATAGACCAAGTATTAAAAGACTATAGAATTAATAATTATTTACAATATAAAAATTAATAAATTAGTTTTTAGAGGAAAATAAAAACCAAATATATATGAGTTCATTAAAAATATCGGAAGTTAATAAATGGTCTAAAAGACTTTATTAACTTCTTTTTATTACCATTTTTATCAACTAAAACAGTTTTACTATTCATAAGATTTATTCTTAACAGAACAATGCCATATATTCTGTTTACTGATGATTTTATATAATGGATATCGCTATGATCAGTTACGAAATAAAACTTAGGTTCTTTAATCAAACATAACTCCTACAACGTGAAAAAGCCAGCCGTAATGCCGCACCAACTTCCTCAGGAGAACTGTTTGCCGGAATAATGACATAATCAGATTCGACAATACCCTGCCCTGTCCAAAGCTCAAGTTTTTTGTGACCGTAGGGCATAATAGTTATCACACCATCTAACAAGCGAATATTGCAATTGTTCATCTTCTTGAATAACTGACGTTTTGAGCGATAACCATAAGATCCCATCATCTCTGTGATCCAGTTTTTATACTGTTTGTCATTTGCATCATGATCAAAATAATCCCCATACTCATCAAGTGGGATTATCCTACTTTTTGATAAAGCATCAAGCACAGCCTTTCCCAACTCTTGATCAGATGCAACTGGCTGTAATAGGTATTCGCTTCCTAAGGGATCTACCCCTAATAAACCGTTGCCTGAATAGGTTTGTATTGAATAAAAATCACCATTAAACTTAACACCCGCATTCAATCCTTGATCAAAATCTATGTTCATTACTTCACCACCGTAATTTTAGCAGTAAGGCTTATTTAATAACTATTTGAATCTTTTCGAAATAATTAGCGGACACATAATAACTACTACGTGTCCACCTTAATTAACTCTCTAAATCAAAGATCATGAATAATCAATGTAAAAACAAATTGTTATTTTATTGTCAAACATAACTTCTGCAACGTGAAAAAGCCAATCGTAATGCCGCACCAACTTCCTCAGGAGAACTGTCTGCCGGAATCACGACATAATCAGCTTCAGAAATACCATCTTCAGACCAACCTTCCAATTTTTCATGGCTAGATGGTCTTATCGTTATTTGGCCATCAAGCAATTGGATTCCACAGTTATGCATTTTTTTAAAAAGCTGACGTTTTGAACGATAATTGTAAGTTTCCATTAAGAGTTTAACCCATTCTTTATATCTCTCAGCCTTTTTTTCATTGTCAAAAAAATTATCATCGGGATCAATCAGCCGACTTTTAGAAAGAGCATCCAGAATTACAATGCCTAGCTCCTCATCAGAAACATCAGAAGTTAACATATAGTTGCCTCTTGAAGTATCTAAATTAAGTGCACGATAACCAGAATAAGCTGTTACTGAGTAGAAATCACCATTAAATACACATCTGGCATTTTTCCATCGTTCAAAAATTTCACTCATTATTTCACCACTGTAATTTTGACGTTAATATTCTTTTCTGCACCATAAACTATTGCACGGTTAATTTGCTCCCACTGATTTACCGTCGTGGCTTTTGGTACAGCAATGCGAATCTCTCGTTGTGAAATCATCGATGATGTTACTTCTTCACCCTTTTTAACATGCCCACTAAAATCTACCACTGAATCAATGTTCCCTTTTATGGAAGAATAAAGTTGTTTCGGATCTTTAATCCTTGCCGCAGTACGTGTATCCAATGTTTTTACACTGGTAGCCAAACCTGTTTTTTCATCATAAAAATCAAAAGTCTTAAACCTTTCAGGCAACCGAGAACCTGCTGGCATTTGCGTAGCAACAAAATCCTCAAAAGGATACCCATACTATTTCAATCGCAAGACTCCATTGGATAGATCCAGTAAGCAGTAAAAAATTTCCTAATACAACACAAAGACTATCTAAGGTAATAAAAAAATATATATTTGGTAACATCGGTATGGAAACCGATGTTACCCATTTTTACTACATAGCAATATCGCATATCAATCCAAGATAAAATTAGCTTGATATACACTAACTAATAGAATTAAAGAAATTATTGATATCTTCTTTTGATAATCCTCTTATTAGAACACTTACAATATTTTCATCATCGTCCAATCCCAACCACAAAGAGTTGCTACATTTAATCCAACTGGATAACATACATTTCTCTTTTATGACCAACATTATAGATTCTTGATAAATCAATGCCTTAATCACACAATTGAATTCATCGATAAAACGATGATTAAAATCATTATTTTCAGTAAATCTCCATATATTCACATCAACTATAGGAAAACCACATTTACTTTCATATGATTCAATAAGATAATCATCTGCATATTGAATAAACTCTGGATTAATTATAACCAAAGTAATCGCTGCAATTCTGCCATTACTAGGCAAAATAGCAAACTCTAATAAACTCTTCTTATCATCACCAACTCTCCAATATAAAGGAGTTTCGTTTATATTATCAACTAATTGGATATCAATAGGTGTGTAACCATCAATATTAATGATTACTTCCTGATCATTTACTGGCTTGATTATTTTCAGCATCATTATTTATACAACGCATGTTTTAATACTGGATAAGGATCTGTAGATCGCTGACTAAATATTAACTCCCAACGACCTACTTGCATTTTTTCATTAAACTTCAAACCTTGAGATGATGCATTCTTGATCGCATGTTGAAGACTTGACAACATAGCTTGGCTCCCTTCTGTTGTGCTGTGTGACAATCCATTACGCGTTAGATATTCCTCCATATGCTTGGTTGCATTTGGGTTAACCCATACAACTTTTCCATTTACCGTCATCTCAAACGATTTTGGTATTGATGTTCCAGGAATTGCAGGCTGTGTTGCTTTTATAGAATCCCATACTGTTCCTGACTTACTAATATCACGCTTAATTTCATTCAACAATATCCTTGTTTCAGGGGCATTTTTAGCTTTAACCGCAACTTTAAGTTTTTCAATGATTTTTACTGATAACTTCCCACTAGGAATAACACTGAGAGTAGCAAGAAGATAATCTTCCAATTTCTCTGCATCATAAAATCCTTTCGTTGCGCCAATGACAGGGATGTAATCCATAACTGCTAACGCAGCTTGTTGACGAGCTTCCACACGAATTAAAGCCTCTTTATCACCTTCCATTGCAGCCAACATATCTTTTTGGTTTTCTAACGCTAACTGAGTAAGCTGATGATCAATATAGTTATAACGAAAAACTATCTCAGATGCATTTGCACCACTGTAAGCACCATCCGGCGTTCCTGTTACTATTGCTCCCGCTACTGAACCAAAAACTTTTGCTAGCTGGGCATTAGATTCATTATCAGACATAGCCTTTATTAGCTTATTTAACTGACGTTCTGATTCATCACGAAATTTAGGCTCAAACAAGCTATTATCCATAATAGAACCAGCCAATTCCGCAGCCAAAGCCCCTGCCATTGCGCCTTTAACATTTCCTCTGCCAATTTCAGCGCTTATCCCTGCGACAACTGCATGGCTTAACGTTTTACCCGGCACTCCAAGCACTTCGCCGTTGTCACCAATTAATCTGGCACCTTCCGCATTAATCTGGCTGCCAATATTAGCCAACAGAGCCGTAGTCAAATTATCTTTAAAGCTGCCGCCGTTAATGGCGGTATTCAAGCTAGAACTAATAATGGATTGACCCGCTACCCGTTGGACGACTTTATTCCAATCACCATTGCTGATTTGGGGTAATTTCGCTTTTGTGGGATCTAATTTGGTACCATCAGCCGCTTTATCCCATCCCATGTAGGAATCAAATCCGGCCAATGCGCCACCAATCGCCATTGAGGTAATTGTTGATTTAACCGCATCACTGCTACCTAATACTTTTAGCGCTTTGGATATGTCCCCCTGATTATCCACAATAGCAACGGCCGCCTGTGCCGCCAGTGATGACATTCCCGCAGTTAACGCCCCACCCGCAACGCTATTACCCGCATAAGATGCAACAGATGCCGCTAAAGAACTGCCTGCGGTTGCCGCCGCCGCTGCAATCGCAATTACCGCAGAAACCACTGGATTCAAATGCTGGCTCTTGTGATCCCAACTGTCATAAGCGTCTTTGACCACATTCCACTGGATATCTTTATTTTCTCGAAGCCCTTTCAACCAAGCTGTTTCTGGCGTATTTCCCAATACGGCTAATACATTTTGCAATGACTGACCATTTTTAGCTTTAATATCAGCACTAACACCGTTGGCTGCTTCCACTGTCAGTTTTCCACCAGTGAAAATCTGCGGTAATACCCATTGGGTTTCGGTATAACCTTTATCCCTTTGCTTAATATAAAAGCCTTTGGAATAGGTAATAGTCTGTTCAAAAGCGGTATTTTTTACTGCTTTAAAATTAACTTTACCGTGAGTGCTGGTCAGTTTGGCGTTTTTATTAGTCGCAATTTTACTGGCTTCGTAAGTGCTATCATCCCGGCTTAACAGGTTAATATCACCACCCGCAGTAAATTCAGTGACTTTATTAGTGACATCATGACGGGTACGTTTAATGGTTTTCTTTTTGCCATACCACTTACGTTTGGTTTCTGTTTTCTCATAGTGGCTAGATTCTTCCATTGCCTGAGCGTACAGATAACCGCCTTTCGCCGCGACGTCCATCGCACCTTTGGCAGTCAGTTTAGTGGCTTGGAAAAGAATACTGCCGTTTGAAATAACAGTTAATATACCGCCACTAGTCAATGCAGTACCTTGCTGTGTGACTGATTCAGTGAATTCCCTGCCTTTTTCCCGGTAAGAATGATTCTGCACTGATTCAAAACGCATATTGCCGCCGGAAGAAATCGTTGTATTTCCTCCTGAGCTTAATGTAGCGCCTTGGGTAATCAGCGTTCCATTAGCAGCTAAGGTAAGCTGTTTTCCACCATTAACTACAGCAACGATATGGCGATCATCTTTATTATTATCGTTCTTATTATCAATAGCGGAATAGCCCAGAGCTAACAAGTTAATATTCCGACCTGCTGATAATAATGTATTACCTTTCGCGTTAATTTGAGCCGCCTTGCCATTGATATCGGCACCACTGATAATATTGATATTATTTCCTGCGGTTAATCGGCTACTTAATTCACCAGAACGGGATGTGGAAAATAGTTTATTCAGTGAAGGAGATAATTCACGAGGAGTGAGATCAATGTTTTTTGCAGCGGTCAAGTTGATATCTTTTACCGCTGAAACATTAACTCCCTTAATAGATAAATTTCCTCCAGCATTAATGACAACCGAGCTTTTTGCATCAAGCTTACCTATTGTAGATAACATCTGATTAAACAGCGTTTGTTCCTTACTCTCAGCGCTCACATCCCCCATTCGTTTATGTGTCAATAACTCACTGTTATTATCAATGGTAATATCATGATTTGCAGTTAAAGAAATATTATGACTTTTCGTTAAGAGGATATTGCGAAGAAGAATGTTCTTACCTGCATGTAAGAGTAAATCACCCGTAGCTTCTAAGCTACTTATTTTACGCGTATTATCAGGATTAAAATACCCTGGTTTGCTACTACTCTGAAACTGAACATTCCCGTTGCGGCTGATAATAGTTACATCTTTGGCTTTTAGTTCACCTTGCAAAGCATTAATATTATTAGTTGCTGTCATAGATAAGCTATTTGACGAAATCAATGCTGCATTATTAAGATTAATATCATTCTCGGAAATAATATTTAACCCATCAATAGCCTTTAGTTTATCAGTGATATTGATTTTACCTGCGTGAAGCAAAATGTTTTTTGCTGATAATGTGTCAGGTCGGGCAGTTACTGTTATTTCTGACAGATTTTTTGCATCATCAGGAATCAACGTTCTGATATTTAAGTTATTTTTAAAATCCGCTACTAGATTTTTTTCCGCACTAATTGAAGACGATATATAACTTTCTTCTCCCCAAGTATATAACTCTCCTTGCTTAGTATATTCTGCATCTTCATAAACATAAAATAAATCCCAATCACCCGGTGGTGCATCATCATCTTTGAATTCACTGCCAACCATAGGGTTTGATGTAGTATAATGCCAAAATGTATTTTTCTTACCTAATTGACGACTGATAATATCAATATTTTCCCCGGTGAGAATAAGATCCTTTTTCGCATATATAGATGAAACATCATTTCGCAAATTAGTTGCATTAATATAAGCATTACCACCAGAAACAATATTCCCTGCTGGGCTTATCGCCTTTATTGAAAATCTATCCTGTTTAATATTGATAAAGTTATTTTTTAATAAATCAATAATACCAAACCATTTATCCCGATTAAAATCTTTCAATTTCACAGCCAATGTAATGACGGAATCAACACCTTGTCTGATACCATAAAAACTACCAGCCCATTTATTAATTCCTACGGAGTCAGCCGGAATGGTTTTCCATTCAGTTATGGTTTGATCTCTTATATTATCCAGTTTATCAGTGCGAACAACCAAATCCCCTTTCACAGTCTTTATCGTTGCAGATTTATTTTCAATCAGAGTGCTCTTATTTCCCTGAGAATCTTTCTGTAACCACATATTATTATTGGCTTGCAAAAGTGCTTTATCACCGGTATTACGCAAGGTATCACCAAATATCCGCATATCCCGGCCCGCAGTTACACTCCCTTTATTATCCAATTTAGTACTTGCCAGAGTAATATCCCGTTCCGCTTGTACCTTAATATTTTGCGCAATATGAGTCTCTTTAGCGCTAAGATTAAAATCCGTTTTGGCTTTGGCATTTCCCAGCTCAATTTTGCCATTAACGTTTAAGGTAATATCACGCTGATTGCTGATTAAATCCTTAAGATTAACACCGACACCATCTTCCGTAGCAACCAAACGGATTTTATTGGCATACATGCCGCCTAATGCTTTGGTATCAACGGCTAATTGAGGTTTAACACCTTCTCCAGTGATTTTTTTCACTGTGCCATCGTTAAAATCAATCCGGTTAGCTCCCTGCGTCAGGGATAAATTATTAGCTTGAATTTTTCCATTTAATTCAGTCGCCCGGCTGATAATATCGATATAATCCGTTGTCTTACCATCCAGCCCTTTGCCACCAATAGTAATCTGGCCTTTTTTAACCTCCAATGCTTCCAACGCACCCTGTTTATCAAATTGAGGTTTACCGGTGGTCAATGTCGCACTGCCGGTATTGATAAAACCACAACCATCACAAGTAATGCCATTAGGGTTGGCAATCATCATATTGGCTTTATGACCAACTATCTCTAGTTTCCCTTGGAGATCAGATCGACCACTACCGGTGACTTCATTAATAATCAATTCAGCCGATTTACCATTCAAGTTAGGGTTAGCGTTAAGTTGCCCGGCTAATTGTGATTTAACCACCTGAGTGGCGTTATTTAATACGGCGCCCTGAGTCGCAACATTAAATTCTTTATAAGTGTTGTGAGATATTCCTGCACCATTAGGCGTAGCAATATTTACGATCGGCACATTACCCTGGTTTTGTACCTGTGTTCGGTTATTATCTGGCGTGATCCCGGCCGCAATAGCAGGATGAAGGGGATATACGGCAGTAAGATAAATTAAAAGATAACAAGCGCCCCTTGCCATAGGGCCGTTACGTCTTTCCATTATTCTGTCCTTTCTTAATTTGAGTACAAAGTTATTGGTATAAATATCCGTATTACATCGCTAAAAAATCAGTGATACAGACCAGTAAACTACCCAGTTATCCGGTTTCAGGTGGTCTGGATAAATCAGAGGTGTTCCCAATGTCATCGTTTGATTGAACTTGCTGTGCGTCAGTGATATGCCAAGCGCTGTACCGGTAACATTACCGCCATCGATTTGCTTGGTTTTTCCCTGTAACCAACCCGTATCCAGCGCTCCCGTTAAGGCCAGTTCACCCAGCACAGGCAACTCTGAAATTTGCCAATTCAGTTCATTACGCCAATACCCACCGCGATTGCCGGTCAGATATTGTTCTTTAAATCCCCGAACAGAATATTGCCCGCCTAACGAGAGACGCTCATTGGCATAAAGGTTGTACGGTGTGGTTTGACCGTAAGCAGATGAAAGGTAATAAAGCGAGTCGGAGATCGGGACAAAATAGCTAGCACTCAGGCTGAATTTGCGAAATTGGCTACGTGGAGCATCCGGGAAATGCGGATCATCTTTTGTTGCGCCTAACACGGGTAAGCCATAACTCAATGCAGGGTTGAACGTGATATAGCCACCCGCCAGTACCGAACTGTAATTAATACCAAGATTGGCAACACTTAATGTCGGGCTGCTGATGGATAATTTCTTTCCTGCAAACAAATTAGCCGTCTGACGATGTGTTATTCCTGCATTCAAAGCCAGTTTCTGCTCACCGTCACGATATAACGTCCGGTTTATTGCTAGCCGGTGAGTTTGATTGTCACCTTCATAACGGTAGGTTTGTGAGCCGATCGGAATCTCCTGAAAAGAATCGTTCCACGCATATTGATAATTGAACAACCAGTCACCATAAGGAATCGTCACATTGGAAGAGAGACTTCGACTACGGTGGTTATTACGAAAATCGTTGTTGCGACTGACAGATAATGACCATTGGTCTGCAAGATGTAATAGGTTATCTACATTCACACTGGCGTTGATTTGCCCGGCGCCAGTACTTTTTTGACCACTATTATCTATCCCCAAACTAGCGCCAACCGGCAAACGAGTCGATATTCGTTTTAAGATAACCGCAGAATGACCGGGCTGTTTTCCTGGCTGAATATCAATGGTTATCTGTTGGGAAGGAAGCCGGTTCAGTTGTTCCATCCCCTGTTCAATATCCCGTAGATTCAGTATGTTACCAACCATCCTCGGAAAGGCCATTTTCAATGAAAGGGATGTCTCACCATCAAGCGTGATTGATTCAACTTTGCCCTCACTCACGGTAATAATGAGCGTACCGGTGGATAAATCCTGTGCTCTGAGCCCAGCCCGAGAAGTGACATAACCTCGCTCGATATAGGCATTCGATACTTTACGCACCAGTTCATTAATATCTGGCAAGGTTAAGCAACGGGTTAAATAAGGTTGTATTAGTTTTTCCCTTACTGATTGGGAAAGGCTCTCAACACCTTCAAATTGAATATAGCGGATGGTATGACAAACAGATTTAGCACCATCAGTTTCGGGCTCTAAAGCTGGAGACAAAGTGATGTTGTTACGTAACGCCTCCCGCTGCTGTTGAGCCTGCTGCAATAACGCTTTCTGTTGTTGCGTGATAACCTCTTGATCCGCCGGGCCAATAAACTCTGAAGCATAAGCTTGCCCCGATATAGCGAATAGAACAGATACAACCAATGTCCTAAAACAAACAGATATTCTTTCCATTGATAATTTTTATTTCACCATGCGTTAATTGTTAAGATAATGAATAACGTCTTATTTTAATTGGCAATCTAGATGAAAATAAAAAATTATCTTATTTAAGTGTGAATAAAGTCTGGTTTTTTAAATACTTAATAGAATAAGTAACTTTTTATATTTAATGAAATACATCATTTACGATCATGCAAAAACACAATTGTAATTATTTATTTACACTAAGTGTAACCTTAATTTGACATGAATAAATTAATCCTTTAGCCTGCCTTTCCATAACGATTTCAATCAGTTCAGAAACTAGGGGAAAGCGTGAAGAATCGTACTCTTGGCAGTATTTTTATCGTAGCGGGCACGACAATTGGCGCAGGAATGCTGGCGATGCCGCTGGCAGCAGCCGGTGTCGGTTTTGGAACAACCTTCGTGATGTTAATCGCTCTTTGGGTTTTGATGAGCTATACCGCTTTATTGTTGGTGGAAGTTTATCAATACAGCCCGGCCGATACGGGCCTGGGAACGCTGGCAAAACGTTATCTTGGGCGAGGAGGCCAATGGCTCACCGGTTTCAGTATGCTTTTCCTCATGTATGCTCTGACAACCGCTTATATCAGTGGTGCAGGTGAGTTGCTGTCAGGCAGCCTCTCTTCATGGCTGGATAAACCTATTCCTGTTTCATACGGTGTGCTGATTTTCACTCTTGTCGCGGGTTGTGTTGTCACTATCAGTACTCAATCTGTCGATATGATTAACCGCCTGCTATTTACGGCAAAAATCATCTTTCTGGTTATTATGCTGACCGTCATGATGCCCCACATCAAAAGCACTAACTTGATGTCAATGCCTTTGGAACAAGGTTTGGTATTATCAGCTATTCCCGTGGTATTCACCTCTTTTGGTTTTCACGGCAGTGTGCCAAGTATCGTCAATTATATGGGGGGCGATACCCGTAAGTTACGCAAAATATTTGTTATCGGCAGTGCTATCCCATTAACTGCCTATATCCTATGGCAATTAGCCACTCTGGGTGCCATCTCTTCCCATACTTTTGTCGGGATCTTAGCGGAGCAATCAGGGCTGAATGGGCTGTTAAAAGCGGTGAGAGAGGTTGTCGCAACACCTCGTGTAGAGCTTGCTGTCCGTCTGTTTGCTGATTTGGCGCTGGCAACCTCATTTCTTGGGGTCTCCTTAGGTTTGTTTGATTATATGGCAGATCTGTTCAAACGCCGTAACAACGCGACCGGTCGCCTGCAAACCGGCATCATTACTTTTGTTCCACCATTGCTTTGCGCTCTGTACTATCCAAACTTTGTCATGGCATTAACTTTCGCCGCAGTCGCTCTGTCCATTCTCGCACTGTTACTACCTTCCATGCTGGCATGGCGCAGTCGTCAAATTGAGCAACGAGCCTATCGGGTAAAAGGCGGAAAACCCGTTCTGATTCTGGTATTTCTTTGCGGAATTACGGTAATTGCTATCCAGATAGGTATTGTCAGTGGTTTACTGCCAGAAGTGGGTTAGTTAAGAAGTCAAAACTGTCCGCATCAGCAATGGTGCGGACAAAACGCAAAAGTAAATTAGAAATTCAAACCAGCACCGATATAAAATCCATCAGCCAGTTTGTTATCCCTATTTCCCTCTTTCCCTCTCATGTTCATAACCCGATAACCAGCATCCACCGTCAACGGTTTAAATACGGTAAAACGTAAGCCACCCGCAGCCTCAACATAAGAATCAATACCCGAAGTTAATCTGGATGGCGCACCGTAAGCTTCACCGTACAGCGCTAAAGCGGGCATAATAGTCCAACTCAAACCCACACCTGCGGCTAATGCCTCACCATTTTTCCCATCTTTAGGGGATAAATAGAGAGCCTTACCGCCAATGCTGGCCGTCAATGGACCAACAGGCAGGCTAAATGCGGTTCCCAAACTTCCCAACTGCCCATTATGATCACTGCGTGCCCAGTTGCCATTAAAGGATAATCCAGCACTGTTATCACCAATTGCCGCAGAAGTATGGGTGAAATGGCGGCCAGCCTGAACATTCACGGAAATTGCATTCGCTGATTCAGCAATCAACAACAAACCGGTTGCTACCGCGGCAAGATAAACCTTCATGATATTTCCTCTTTATTTACTTAATGTTAAACATATTACGTAAATACAACTAAACCGATAGACAACAAAAAGAAATGAATCATCTATACTTACTAAATATGTGTGAATTTTTCATTTCATTTGCTTAATAATTAATTATGTAAATAGTTTTATTTTAAACAATAAACAAGAAAATAATAAATGAATTATAAAAAAACACAATATTTGCATTTCGCCATTTGACCAGAACATTTTTTCTTAATCAGCGATTCCGCTGTTTTTTTTCATGTAAAACAGGAGAAGTGTGATGAAAAAGAGAGGACTTACAACGAATGCTGGTGCCCCTGTCGTTGACAACAATAATGTCATGACTGCGGGTCAACGTGGTCCTATGTTGTTACAAGATGTTTGGTTTTTAGAAAAGCTTGCCCATTTTGATCGTGAAGTGATCCCAGAGCGCCGTATGCATGCCAAAGGTTCTGGAGCTCATGGCATCTTTGTGGTTACTCACGATATTACTAAGTACACCCGCGCTAAGATTTTTTCTGAAATAGGCAAAAAAACCGAGATGTTTGCCCGTTTCTCAACCGTCGCCGGTGAGCGCGGCGCAGCAGATGCTGAACGTGACATTCGTGGTTTTGCGCTTAAGTTCTATACTGAAGAAGGGAACTGGGATTTAGTCGGCAACAATACCCCGATATTCTATCTTCGTGATCCGCTGAAGTTCCCAGATCTTAACCATGTTGTTAAACGCGATCCTCACACTAATTTACGTAATCCTGCCTATAAATGGGATTTTTTCTCTCATCAACCTGAATCACTGCACCAATTAACGATTGATTTCAGTGACCGTGGCGTACCTAAATCTTTCCGTCATATGCACGGTTTTGGTAGCCATGCTTTCAGCTTTATCAACGAAGATAATGAACGTTTCTGGGTGAAATTCCATTTCCGTTGTCAGCAAGGCATTAAAAACCTGATGGACGAAGAAGCAGAAGCGCTGGTAGGTAAAGATCGTGAAAGTTCTCAACGTGACTTGTTTGCAGCAATTGAGCAAGGAGATTATCCACGCTGGAAATTAAAAGTCCAAATCATGCCAGAGAAAGAAGCTAATCTGTTATCGTACAACCCATTTGATTTGACCAAAGTATGGCCTCACGGCGATTATCCGATGATTGATGTCGGTTATTTCGAGCTAAACCGTAATCCTGATAACTATTTCTCAGATGTTGAACAGGCTGCTTTCAACCCAGCCAATGTCGTGCCAGGTATCAGTTTCTCCCCTGATAAGATGTTACAAGGCCGTCTGTTCTCTTATGGTGATGCTCAACGTTATCGTCTTGGCGTTAACCACCATCAAATTCCAGTCAATACGCCTCGTTGTCCGTTCCATAATTACCACCGTGATGGGGCAATGCGGGTCGATGGCAACAGCGGAAACACCGTGACTTATGAACCAAACAATGCAGGATTGTTCCAGGAACAACCTGAATTCAAACACCCATCATTGTCTTTAGAAGGAGATGCCGATCACTGGAACCATCGTCAAGATGAAGATTATTTCAGTCAGCCTCGCGCACTATATAACTTAATCAGTAGTAAAGAGCATCAGCGTATGTTTGACCGTATCGCCAGTGAACTGTCACAAGCTCATGAAGATACTCAACGCCGCCAAGTCGAGCTATTTAGAAAAGTTCACCCAGAATATGGCGCCGGTGTTGAAAATGCGCTGAAAAAAATGAAAGGCTGATTGCTAACAACCCCGTATCATTAATTATCTCTGCCCATGACTCCATTAGTGATAATGGGCAGTACGAAAATAAATCAAAATAGCTCAAGGGAAACCGGGTAAATCTATCACCCGTAAATCCATCACCCATTTTTTAATTTGCTGGCGGGAGATTTTAATACCGTTATTTTTAAACTGTTGAGGTAATAGATAGTAAGAAATTTAGCATTGATAAGAGTCAAAACAAATATTTCCCGATTTATTTTTAGCTAATTATAGTTATGGATTTCCATTTAGGAAATTGCTAAATTTCGGCTCACCGTTTTGCTGAATTGCTTTGGGCTAGCCATTGCACCTATTCACTTTCTGGAATGTATTGTATGCAATGGAGTGTTATTCGATCGCTCAGCTTATTAGTTCTACTTTATCCACTAGGCATTGATCTCTATTTAGTATCTGTGCCAAACATAAAATTACACCTTTTAGCTTCTGATATAGAAATGAATCGGGTGTTTTCCGTCTATCTCATAGGAGTTGCAAGCAGTCTATTACTTGCTGGAAAAACTGTAGATCGATTTGGTATGTCATTAACATCAGTGTTTGGATCAGCATTATTTATAGCGTCATCAATATCGTGTGCAATTACTCCTGCTCAAGAAGTTGAGCTGTTTATTACCAGTAGATTTCTTCAAGGATGTGGCAGCGGAATATGTTATATAGCGGCACTTTCAACAGTGAGAAAATGTTCTTACGATAGTGATGAGAGAGTAAAAGCTTACGCTATCCTCAATGGTATTTCATGTACAGTGCCAATCCTAGCACCAAGTATAGGAGCAATAATTGTTCTGTTGGGGTGGAAGTCCATATTTTACTCTATGGCTGCTCTTGGTGTGATAGTTAGTGCTGCCTCTGTTAATATGAACAAGAATATCAGACCACTTGAAAATTTAGGGAATAAAGTACAGTCGATAAATTCTTTTCTAGATCCCAATTTTATCAAGATGGTGATTATTTCCTCTGTCGGGCTTACCAGTGTATTCACTTATGTAAATATCAGTCCACTCGTACTAATAAACAAATATGGCTTAACTACCAAAGAATATGCGCTTTGGATGGGATTATTTGCGGCATTAAGTGTGACGACTTCATTTGGTCTGTCTTTATTGAGACGTTGGATTTCTGATAGAATTTTGCTTAACACAGGGCTAATTATACTGGGTGCTGCTGGATGCCAACTATACCAATTTGAAGATATTTTGGGTACTTATAGCTATATGATAACCTTTTCACTAATAGGTATCATCAACTCTATTTTATTTACAATCACGCTAAATAGAGCTCTAGAGCCTTTTAAGACTAATGCCGGTAGTGCTAGTGGTATTCTTCATACAGCCCAATTAGTGATTGCTGCTTGTTATATGTACATATCTGGGTTGTTCAACATTGTGCTGCATGACATGATGGTTTTTCTATTAATTTTCGGTAGCTTGCTAGGTTTGATATGTGTATATACAGTTGAGCAACGCTAGAAGCCAAAAAACCAGTAATGACTTATCTATAAATACAGGTCATATTTCTAGTTTCTAATTTTATTGAATAAATTTTTTATCGTATCTAACTATTTTATATAAATGAGGGGTTAAGTAATATTGCTAAGATCCCCATCCTTATCGATAGAGAACAGAAATTTTTGAACGAATAACTGTGCGTTATATATTCTTCTATAACGGGAAAGAGTATTTTAAATACGATAATCCGTTAAGAGAATACATAACAAATAATATTTGAACTACAAATATATGAACATTCTCTATTAAAATTATTAAATCAGAAGATAGTTCTATTAATCCAAGATTAAGGAGAATTAATGAAACTAGCTATAATTGGTTGCGGAAATATTGTTCTTAAAGAGCACATCCCTACAATAAATACATTAGGGATTGAAATCGTTGGACTCTGTGATATTTTAGAAGAAAACATTATCGAAGCACGTAAGCTAATTAATTACAAAATACCAAGTTATTCTTGCTATCAAGAAATGTTGGAAGAGGTTCCCACTGATTCTGTTCTTGTAGCTCTTCCTCATTACATGTATGAAGATGTCATTAAGTATTGCTCTGGAAAAAAATTAAAAATCATCAAAGAAAAACCATTTGCCATTAGTATCAATCAAGCTAAAAAATTGAAACAACTAGCCTATACCAATAACGTTGAACTATTTACTGTTTGTCAAAAGCGGTATACTAAATCATACAGACAACTAAAATCAGTAATGGATGAAAACAATGGCAAACTCAAACAAATTAAGATTCGATACACAATCCCAAGCAAGGATCCCAATAGTAATTGGCGCGGTAAGTACAGTAATGCAGGAGCAGGGCACGAGCATACTTTGACTGCTATTCATCCAAAGAAAACTCTTGCCCGATAATCATCGCACCAACCCGCTTTTTTAAGCTTGTTCCTTTGGCTCGGTGCCCCGCAAT